>VYFM01000096.1:2128-7577 GCA_009842375.1 Candidatus Poribacteria bacterium
GCGACCGGGAGGTTGCTCCTACAGAAGAGGGGTCATCATATCGCGACCGGGAGGTCGCTCGGACAGGAAAGGGGGAGTGGTGTAGGGCATCGTAGAAGTCGGGGAAGTATTGATCGGTGTCCTCTGTGTTGCCACTGATGTGGAGCAGGTAGCCGTCTGTGTCGAGGGACTTGTCGCGGTGGATATAATCGGTTGCTTTGTAGTAGAGCGGGACATCGTCGAGTGGCGTGATGTCGTTGTGTTTCAAGTGCCACATCGCCAATAGGAATTCGTCCTGATAGCAGTTGCGGTAGTGTTGTCTCAGAAAGTCGCAGATCGGGTGTGCGGTTGGAATAAATGTGAGTTGCGATGCGATGAAGGGGCGTTGCCGTTGGTTTTCGGGTGTATCGTGTGAGAGGTAATCGAATCCGAGTTTGTAGAAGGCGCGCTGTTCCTGCATGAACAGATCCGCCTCCGGATCAAACGGCAAACCGACTGCCAGACATACCCCGTAGACCCACATATTGTAGGCAGTGCCACCAACGGTTTCCGCCTGTATAGTGGATGGATGTGTCTGTGATAGGAGTTTGTGGTACCACGTCAACCGATGTTGTGAGGAACAGATAAACGCGTCTGTGTCCACGATGAGCCACGCGTCAGGTGCAATTTCGGTGTCGTCTAAGCACATCAGTTTTTTGCCGTAGTGGGGATGTGAGATTTGGGTTTCGGTTTTCGGGAGTGTCATGGTGCGAATGAAGTTTGATGGGACTGCGAACTTAGTGAACATCTCTGCGACTATGTCGTGGATGGTGTCCTCCACGTGGAAGAAGATGCCGACTCCGTTCTGCGTGAGGTCGGTGTTGTTGTGAAGTGCGATGGCTGCCCAAACGGCTGCTTTGGCGTGGATGTCTCTGATGCGGTCTGGGCAAAATTCGGTCATTGTGCCACTGTCTATGTCGGAGTGGAATATCGGGATAGAGACGGCTACCTTGTTGGTAGTGATGTGTTGGTCGGGATATAGGACGATAGGGAGTTTGGTGATGTGTGGTTTGGCGATGTCCTTTGTCATGGGTGTCTCCTTATGTTATATTGTGTGTGATAATAATATATTAACATAAGAAGATGGTTTTGTCAAGTGGTTTGTTTGTCAGAATCGCGGAGGGGAATTGTCAGAATCGCGGATGACACGGAGGGCGCGGATGGACGCTGTTTTGAGTATGTGTCTCCTAAATCCCTTTGAAAAAATCAACTCTAATCCTCTGAAAATGACCTTGAAATAACAAGAATCCATCCGCGTTTTTCCGTGTTATCCGTGTCATCTGTGATTCAGACGATTTAGCGGACTGGGTGCGTGGGTGGTAAGATGTCGGAGGTCGCTTTGCTCGCTCCGACCTACGAGAGAATATAGCGGATGGCGGGGTGGCAGGTGTGTTTGCACAAACTGGAAAGTTTGTGCTACAAAGAAGCGAAAGGTGATGTATAGGTGTATACATGTATACGCGGAGGGGAATTGTCAGAATCGCGGATGACACGGAGAAACGCGGAGGACGCTGTTTTGAGTATGCGTCTCCTAAATCCCTTTGACAAAATGCACTCTAATCCTATGAAAATGACCTTGAAAGAGCAAGAACCCATCCGCGTTCTTCCGTGAAATCCGCGTCCTCCGTGATTCAGACAATTAGGCGGACGGCACTCGGCACGTGCCTGCTACTTTCTAATCAACATCTTACGCGTTCCAGAGAACCCTGCTGCCGTAAGCGTATAAAAATACACACCACTCGCCACAGGTTCTCCTATTTGGTTTTTGCCGTCCCAATGGGCGGCTTGGGTGCGGTGTTGGTAGATGCCAACGGGTTGATGTCCTAAGTCTAAGGTGCGGATGAGTTTGCCGTCTGATGTATAGATGTCTATATGCACATCGGATGGACTTGATAACTGATAGGGTATCCATGTTTCAGGATTGAACGGGTTTGGGTAATTGGGAAACAAGGCGGTTTCCTTCGGTGTCAAGTTCCGCAAGAGTTGTTCTAAGACCAAGATACCTCGCTGGAATGCAGGATCGGGTAGGTTAAGTTCCCGTGCTTCCTGTAGCCATGCTTCTACTGTTGCACGGGTTGGCATGTTATCAGACCATAGCTTAGGTGCAGCTGCATCCGCACTGCCAATTGCTGCAGCGACTAACGCCAAATCAACGATATTGACGACTCCATCGTTGTTGATGTCTGCTTCATGTCTCCCTATCTTACCGATATTAGACGCAACATAAGCAAGGTCCAAAACGTCCACTACCCCGTCCCGATTTACATCTTCGGGCAGGAATTCAGGGACGGTTATCTCTGTGGACGAGGCAATTTGCGGTGTCGTGCTGTTGCCGTATAGGTCGGTGAGGATTACATCTGAGAGGGTTACAGTAGAACCTTTGACATCAATAACCTCAAAGATAATCGTGGCGAGTATGCCGTCATTGTAGGCGACCTCAGCGAAGGTGGTTGCACCAAGCGTTACGGTGTTCCCATCAACAATCGGATCAATGCGGTATGCGGTGGGAGGCAGATAATCACCTTTGGCACTGTCAACATAGCGGAGTGCTGTCCCATCGTAATTCACAGTGGCTTGATATCCCGCCACGTTTTGTCCAGCAATGATATTTACGGATAACGTGAATTGCTCTCCGATGACAGGAGAGACAAGGCTATCGGGTGAAAGACTGACTGTGGTGTCTGACGGCAGGCGCACCGTGGTGTCCCATAAAAGGATTGTTCCATCACTACCACCAGTCGCTATTGTGCTGCCATCTGGAAGGAACGCCGCCTCATAGACATATCCTTTATGACCATTGTATGTGCTGAGTAGCCTACCCGTTGGGGTATCCCATAGGTAGATATTTCCGTCCTCATTGAGACCCACAAACGAAGTGCCATTTGGATTTAACACGACAACTTTGACATCATCCACATTCATTGTCAATATATGTTTCGGGGTGAGGTTCGTGACATCCCATATTTCCAGAATTTCATCTTTATGATCTGTGCCACCTGCCAGTATCTTCCCGTCTGAACTGAACGCTAAATCCTGTATCCTAATCTGTCCAAGTTCCTTCTTGAGCAACCGCAAATGATTACCCGTTTGGACATTCCAAAAACGGATCGTTTTGTCGTAACTACTACTGACCAACGTTTTACCATCGTGGGTGAATTTGATGTTGGAGACAGGATACACATGTCGTGTCGGGTGTGAATCCTGCTTTTCGTCAATGGAGGGCGGTGCTATATGTGCTGTAATCGTTTGTAATATAGCACCTGTTGCTACATCAAACACAAGTATATTTGAGTCGCGTAAATTACCTTGATAATTAAACTCTCCGTAGGTGATAGCACACGCCACGGTGTTGCCATCCGGACTGAACGCCACGGATACCACATCACCGTCCGCAGTGATGAGGGTGTCTCGTTCTGTGCCGGTGTCGGCATTCCACAATCGCAGTGTGCCGTCATTGCTACCGCTTGCGATGAGGGTGTTGTCAGTCGGACTATAGGTAACGGTTTTGACAATAGATGTATGTCCTGTGAGAGTATGCTGCAGTGTGCCGGTGTTCACATCCCATAAATTGAGGGCATTGTCCACACCTTCCGTCACAAGCGTGTTCCCGTCTGGACTGATGTCTATGAAGCCTATTGAGGTATCGAGATGTCCTGTGATGACACGTTCTCCCCAACCGAAGCGATTATTCACACCACCGCGGTCGGACCTCATACGAATTGTGCCATCACTATTCCTACTTGCAATTGTTTGACTATCAGGACTAAATGCGATGTCCAACGTATAATGTGTGTCGCTTTTGAATGTGTGCTGTCTGCGTAGATTTGATGTGTTCCAGAGTTGGACGGTTTTGTCTTTACTGGCGGTTGCTAAATATCTGCCATCCGGACTGTATGCGATGTCGTATATATTGTCAGCGTGTCTTCGGATTATGTCCCACTGGATCTCTGTCTCGTCTGACCATGCAAGGATAGTATCAACATCCCAGAGAATGATGGTGTCGTCATAACTCCCACTTGCGAGTGTTTTTCCGTCCGGACTAAAAGCGAGGCTACTGATCCCTTCGGTATGACCGATCAACCACGGTAGAGAGCTACCTCTACCGGTATATGCGTCAAATAGATAAATCCGTTTCCTATTAGAATCACTCGCCGCTAATAATTTGCCATCCGGACTATAAGCGATGCTTGTGGTCCAGGATGCCCCTATACTGACTCTATACAGTTGCTTACGGCTCTCTATCTCCCACACATGCACGTCACCACTGGAATCTCCGCTTGCGATTGTCTTGCCATCCGGGTTAAAGGCTATTTCTGCAGCGTAATAATGGTTAATTCCATGGAATCTGCGTAGCTGCTTGCCAGTGTTGACATCCCATAGACAGAGGATATTGTTATCAATATCGCTTGCGAGTGTTTTACCATCTGGGCTGAAGGTTACTCTTCTGATTGGCGTGTTTCCACCTGTGAATAGGTTGAGTTCTTCACCTGTCTGTGCATCGTATATCCAAATACCGATTCCCGATGCGACTGCGAGTTTTGTGCCGTCTGGAGAATATGCAAAATCACTTAGATATCCTTTACCGAGCCGCATCTTCGCACCATCAGGTAGATGCCATTGCGGTGAGTCTTGTGCGTGGCTGATTGATATGATGATGAGCGATATGATGATTGAGTATTTGATGCTTCTCATGGTTTTGTTTCTCCGTGTGTCAGTGTTTGTTGTGTTTTAGAGCAATTTATATGCCAGTTTTTTTGTGTGATGTGTGTTGTTTGCTGCACGTTTTGGTGCATGTATTGTGTGTTGTTGCACGTTTTGGTGCGTGGGTGCTGCGATGTTAGGTTTCGCGGGTTATTGTCTGAATCGCGGATTTCACAGATTACGCGGATGGACGCGGTTTTGAGTATGTGCCTCCCAAATCCTTTTGAAAAGACAAGTTTTAATCCTCACGTAGGTCGGAGCGAGCAAAGCGACCTCCGACATCGCAGCACCCTGCTTCTTTGTAGTCTTGTAGGTCGGAGTGAGGGTAGCGAAGTCCGACATCGCAGCACCCTGCTTCTTTGTCCCACAAACTTTCCAGTTTGTGCAAACGCACCATCCGCGTCCATCCGCGTCCTCCGCGATTCAGACGAAATATGTGTCGGGTTTCGTTCCTCTACCCGACGGACGAAGATCTTCTGTAGGAGCGACCTCCTGGTCGCGATACAAAATGCTACATCGCGACCTGGAGGTTGCTCCTACAGAAGAGAATACATAGACATCAAACCCCTCTTCCATCCGCGTTCCTCCGTGTTATCCGCGTCCTCCGCGATTCAGACAATTAGGCGGACGAAGAGATGTCGGACATCGCTTCGCTCACTCCGACCTACGAAGAGCTGCTACATCGCGACCTGGAGGTTGCTCCTACAGAAGAGAATACATAGACATCAAA
>VYFM01000301.1 GCA_009842375.1 Candidatus Poribacteria bacterium
ACTTGCTATAAGCAGGTAAAGAAACCCCGATGCTTTAGCACGGGGAGTATGTCATAGCACTTAACGTCTAATTAATTGGCTGTTTTTCAGATACTTATAAAGTTCGCTATCTGTTGTCAATATGAGTTTGGTGCTTGCGTTTGTTGATTTGCGGTAAGTTTCAAGTGTTTGGAGAAAGGCGAAAAACTCAGGGTCT
This sequence comes from Candidatus Poribacteria bacterium, assembly GCA_009842375.1. GTDB lineage: Bacteria > Poribacteria > WGA-4E > WGA-4E > WGA-3G > MSPOR6. The sequence continues at coordinate 197 of VYFM01000301.1, forward strand.
TTACCGTGTGCATCAGCGTAAATCTGGATGGCTTCCGCATCAGCAGCCCCTTTAATCTGTTCCGCTTGCTTGTATGCTTCTGATTGGATACGTTCTAATTCTTTCTGTTTCTGTCCACTGATATTCGCCGCTTCACCTTCACCTTCCGACTTGTATTTCTCGGAGATACGCTGGCGTTCCGAAATCATCCTTGTAAAGACTTTTTCACGAACTTCATCAACATAGTTGATCCGCTTGATCTGAACATCTATAAGTTCAATTCCGTATTGAGGAACAGTTTGCTGAACTTTTTCACGCATCATCTGTGTTATTTTTTTTCTACCAATCTGAATTTCTTCTAAAGGATCACCCAATTGTCCCTCATCCTCTTCAAGTATTTCTATATCAAGCGTAAGGACTCGGTTGGAATCTCGCACAACTTCAATCAACAATTGTGCTGTCACCAAATCTCGTGCTGCAGAATCAATGATGTCATCCAAGCGGGATTGCGCAAGTATTTCTGTCCCTAATGCTTGATAGAATTGGAGGGCATCTTTGATACGCCACCGCGCAGTTGTATCAAGCCATATAAACTTCTTATCCTTCGTTGGAATTTGGTTGGGAGAACCGTCCCACTCAAGGATGCGTTTCTCAAAGCGATGAACCTGCTGAATAAACGGTGTTTTTATTTTTAATCCTGCATTCACAATTGGTTGTCCAATGGGTTTTCCAAATTCAGTAATTACAACCTGTTCCGCTTCATTTACAATATAAAACGTACTAGAGGCTAACGGAATTGATATAATAAGTATGATAATTACGGGTATCAGTATTTTCAACTTCATTCGTGTTCTCCTTTATGACATTTTCTATAGTAAGCACACCATAATACGTTTTGTACCTATTCATTTAGTTGCAAGAGCGGTATAGGCGTGTTGGCTTTGTCGTCAATGATATAAATCTCCTTGACTTGTGGTAGGATTTCCTGCATTGCTTCCAGATATAGTCTCTGTCTGGTCACCTCTTTCGCATTCTGATATTCTGTGCGTATTGCATTGAATTTATCCGCATCGCCTTGTGCTTGGTTAACTCGCTTCAGTGCGTAACCCTCTGCCTCTGATATTTGTTGTTGTGCCAAGCCCTTTGATTTCGGAACTGATTGGTTGTAATCACGCCATGCCTCATTTATCAAACGATCTTTTTCTTGTTTTGCCTCGTTAACGGCATTAAATGCTGCTTTTACTTTCTCAGGTGGATTTACATCCTGAAGCGTTACGTTAGCTACATCTAATCCTGTTTCGTATAAATCGAGAAGTGTCTGTAGATGTTGTTTTACTTCGGCAGCGATTTCAATACGACCAACTGTCAACACTTCTGTGACAGTTCTGTCTCCAATAACACGACTCATCACGGATTCTGAGAGGTCACGCAATGCACGTTGGGGGTCTCGATTAGAAAATAGGAACTTTCTTGGGTCTTTTATTTTGTACTGAACGACCCATTCTACGTCGGCAATGCTAAGGTCCCCCGTTAGGAGCAAAGATTCTTCTCCGAAATCTCTGGCATCGTATTCCGTCCGAATTCCTGCTCTAAGGGTACGAAACCCGAATTCTTCTTTAAACACTTTTCGTACGGGAATACTTATTGCGTTCTCAATACCGAGTGGTAGTTTGAAGTGCAGTCCGGGTTCTGCTTGGCGGACAGATTTACCGAACATAAGAACAACAGCGATTTCGTCTGCTTCAACAGTATAAAAACTTGTTGCTAAGCATATCAGGACTAACACACCTAATACCACAAACAAGATCCGTTTGGGGGTAATGAGATTCATGTATTCGTACATTTCCATGTTATTTCTCCTTTCTGTTTCTAACGTGTTCTTTAAATTTCATATCTAACTAACTTTCGAGCTGCTTCCACAATTTGTGGTGTATCAGGAATAACAAAGTTCTCCATTACTGGGGCAAAAGGAACAGGTACGGGGGCAGCAGCGACACGTTCAATTGGTGCGTCAAGATAGTCAAATGCTTCTCGAACAACAAGCGCAGCAATCTCAGCACCGAATCCTGCTCTACTGACCGCTTCATGTGCAATCAGAAGTCGATTTGTTTTCTTCACGGAGTTGTATATAGTATCTTTATCAAGCGGCATCAATGTTCTTGGATCGACAATTTCTGCTGAAATACCTTCATCAGCGAGTTCATCTGCGGCATCAAGTGCTTTCAATACCATGCGTGATGTCGCTAAAATAGTTATGTCTTCTCCTTCACGTTTAACCTCTGCTTCACCCAACGGAATTGTATACTCGTCATCGGGTATCTCCCCCTCTTCAGTATATAGTAGTTTATGTTCAATAAACATAATCGGGTTGTCACTTCGTATAGCTGTTTTCAGCAATCCTTTTGCGTCATAAGGGGTAGATGGCATCACGACAAGGAGACCTGGTATATGTACAAACCATGCCTCAAGACTTTGTGCGTGTTGTGCAGCAGATGAACGACCTGCGCCACCTTGTGTGCGTATAACAAGTGGAACATCTAACTGTCCACCCACCATGTATCGTATTTTTGCTACTTGATTAACAATCTGGTCCATTCCGACTGCTGTGAAGTCAATGTACATCAGTTCGGCGACGGGACGCATCCCTGTTACTGCAGCACCGAGTGCTGTACCGATGATGGCGGCTTCAGAAATAGGAGTGTTTCGGATACGATCCTTGCCAAATTGCTTAAATAGACCATCCGTAACCTTATATGCACCACCATACTCAGCAATATCTTCTCCCATGAGAAAGACGGCTTCGTCACGCTCCATTTCTTCTATCAGTGCCTCTTTTAGGGCATCTCGATAGGTAATTGTTCTCATTATTTATTCCTTTCGATTTCGATTCATTTTCCTATTGTCACAGGTATTTCCTACCTCTAATATTGTGTCTAAACTAATGATAGACGTTCTTGCACAATAGGAATAACATAACTCCGTATTGTCACACCGTTAACTGTCTCTGTTTCAACTCTTGGTTCTGGATTTTCTCTATGGTCAAACACGACATAATAACCCTCCAGGGTTCCTTCTAATTCCATATATGTTGCGAGTTGTTTTTTGCCAGAAGCAAAACGATTTTTTCCTTCGCATATCTTGGTTTCAACGATATACTTTTGTTGATTATGGATAAAAAGTAGATCCATTCTACCACGACCTGTTTGCACTTCCAAATACATACTTCCACCCACGCTGCGAACAAACTGTTCAAGATATGCATAAAGTAGATGCTGACCAACATATTCCTTTGGCGTATCTGGCACTTGTAAGATTCTGAATCCGACACGGATTATAAAATCTCGGAAGTTGTCAAGTAAAGACACCATATCAATATGTTCTGTGCGTGTGATATAATCAATAAAGTCTTTACCAGTGTCTTCTGGGAGATATTGCGACTCTAATCCATTTAACAAAGGTTTAAATGCTCGTAGGATGCGATGCTGATATATAGGATTGACAATCTTGCACATACTATCTGATCCTCTTGAAATGACACCGTAAGTTGCTAACTCATTGATAATGTCATCCTCAAGAGTAAAAGGTAAACCTTTATCGTACGATGCAATTTGCATCAATACAGTTTCAAAACGACGGTTCCTGCGAATATTAGTGAGGAGATGTTCAATATTGGAATTCCGTTCATCAAGAAGTAGTGAATGTGCTGTAGCAAAGTGTGACATCGTAAGTGTTTCAGATCTAGAGATATTCAGTTCTTCAGTGAGAATTTGTCCGAAACGGTTTACGAGAAATGGTTGACCCCCCGTTTGTGTATGAATAGTCTTGACGACTTCTGGGGCAAATTCTTGACCCACTTCGTCTGTATATTGTTGAAAAAGATCCTGCACTTGTTGTAGCGTAAAATTTGGCAAACGAAACTCATCTTGGATGTTAAACGGTGAAACAGATCGGTCATAGTTAAGTTGGCTGATGCTTTTGACACCAACAATACCAACGCTGTGTGGACATTGCATCTCATCTGAGAGATATATGTGACGAAGTGTATACAAGAATTCACTAACAACATCTTGAGGAATACCATCAAACTCGTCAATAAGTAGCACGATCCTTTTATTACCAAGTAGAAACCCTAATTCCTCAAAGAACGCTAACAAAGCAAAATGATCGCTTAACTGAACATCTTTCAAAAAACTCATTAATTTTTCGGGGTTTTCCACAACACGTCTTTGAAGAATATACTGAATATGCCTACGAATCAACTGGATAAATCTATCATAAAAAATAGGAGGAGTGCCATTTACCATCACTTGGAAATCTAACTGGATAGGGAAGTAGGTCGGATCTTCTTTAATGAGAACATCCAGAGCCATTCGGAAGAAGGTGGTTTTGCCAGTTTGACGTGGTGCAAACAGAACGACATATCGTCCCTCCCTCACACGCATGTTGAAGTCAGCTATTTCTTCAGTGCGCGGGACAACATAATGCCTGTCAGGATACACACGTCCTTGAGTTCCAAAACGTCTCATTCTTATCCTTGTTGCGAAAGTGAATTGTCATCAATAGAATTATATCAGTCAGATTGTAAATCAATAGTCGTGCATGTATTGTTTTCAAAATATACTTCAGTATTATCCTTACCACGAATTAATGATGTATATCCATCTGTTATAAATGTGTTATTATAAATGCGGATGTTGTGAATTCCTTCTGTTATACAGTCAACTGCAGCAGGATTCCCAGTATCAGATTTAGAGGTGGAAACAGTATTCTGATAGATTGCTGTGTCTTTGATTCCATCATTAGCACCGGTAGACCAGAGATGTATACCACCATAACTGTTCTTTCGACCGTCATTTTCACTAAGATTATAACGGATAATGTTGTTGTAAGATGGTTTCGCACCCTCAAATTGTGCTAATAGATATCCAGCACCGTCATTATTATGTGAGTAATTGTACTGGACAATTGAGTTCTGCACTCCTCCATCCAGATCAAAACCACCTCCATCTTTAGAACTTCCAGTCCTGTTGTGATGCGATTCATTGTACTGAATGACAACACGATTTGAATCCCATGTCCAGATTCCAACAGGACCACCGCGTTCATAATCATTCATCATCCCATTCTCGTATGCTTCGCAATATTCAATAGTGGCACAATCTACCTGACCGAGAACTATACCGTTTCCTGAATGATGCCCTTTCCCGGGAATACCTATATTTCTATAGACACGGCAATTGTTGATATAGATATCAGTATGCGAATATTCCTTTTCTATCGGATGCCATACTCCGACTGAACTTATCCCTGCATCACCATTGTCATATACATTTGCGTGTGTAATCTTTACATCTTTGAACCCAGACCAACTTCTATCAATCGGAGACGCAATAATGTCAATTCCTACATTACCGAAACCGCTTACGTCTACCTTGCTTATGTGGATATCTGTCAGTTTTCTATGTTCCGGTAGTGTGTTGACGAAACGGATTCCTGAACTCGCATTTCCTTCTGATCCTATAAATGATAAATTAACTATCCGCACACCACCGATGTTTTTAGCATAAAAACCTGCACCTTTACCTGCCTGAATTGTCGCTCTACCGTCTCCGTATGAACTGAATGTGATTGGTTTATCTCCAGTATCAGCATTCGCACCAGGAAGATAGAGGTTACCATTGAATGTATGATTTGCTTGAAACCAGACTGAATCCCCTGGTAGAAGTTGGGTTGCATTTATCCGATTAATACTTTGCCAAGGTTCTTTATGGGATCTTCCTGAATTTGTATCATTTCCGTATAGGCTTATATAGTAATCCATTCTAACAGGTAAAACGGAAGGAACACTTTTGCTTGGTCAATTTGATTTCAAAATCAACCCATCCGCCTTCATCCATTCAATTGTCTGTTCAAATGCCCGTACTGTTTTTGCGATGTCCATTTCTGTGTGCGCGGATGTTGTCATGCCTCCGTTGGTAGCGAGGTCAACACCATTGAGCAGCAAACCACATCGTAGATGTTTTAGCAATTCTTCGTCGTTGCCACCTTTGAGTTTTCTGTAATCCCATACGTAAGGGTCGAAATCAGTTGCCCGCATGTCCTTTTCACCGTGTCCTATCAGAAGTTTAATTCCAGAAAACTCTCCGTAAATTGTCCAATCTAATCGGTAGGTATTGATAACTTTGTTGAGTTCATCACGGAGTTTTTGTGCGATTTGATTTGCCTGTTCATGCGGTTTACCGGTTTTGACAATTTTAAGCATCGCAATACCCGCAGATGCTGAGAGTGGATTAGCATTAAATGTGCCCGGATGTGGCATCTTTAATCCATCTTCTTCAGCCTGCACAGAAATTAAGTCAAGTATCTCTTTTTTCCCAACGAGTGCACCACCGGGAAGACCTCCAGCCAATATCTTTGCAAGTGTCGTCAGGTCAGGAGTAACGTTATAGTGTGCTTGTGCACCGCCCGGTGCAACCCTAAATCCAGTTATGACTTCATCAAAAATGAGGGGGACACCATGTTCATGTGTAAGTTGACGAAGTTGCTGCAAAAACTCACCATTGGTTGGGACAATACCAAAGGATGCACCAGTCGGTTCAAGGATCACACAAGCAATATCTTTGTCTGTTTTCAGATACCTTTCAACAGCATCAATATTGTTAGGTGGGCAAAGAAGGGTTGTATCGCGGACTTCTTGTGGTATTCCTGGAACTGACATATCAAACGGAGGATATGCTCCAAAGATTAGACTGTCGTGCCAACCGTGAAAATGACCTGTGAACTTCAATACCTTGCTCTTTTTTGTATATGTTCTTGCAAGTCGAATTGCCATAAGCGTTGCTTCGGTCCCAGAACTGACAAATCGAACGCGTTCTGCAGAAGGTATGAGTTGGATTACGAGATTAGCCCATTCTAATTCAAGCGGATGGCATGCCCCATAATGCGTTCCACGATGCATCTGCGTTGTTACCGCTTCTACAATTTCGGGAGGATTATGACCCAGCAGCAATGCCCCGTGTCCAGCCCAATAGTCAATGAATTCTGTTCCTTCAAGTCCCCATTTAATTGCGCCATCTGTACGGGTGATGTAAATTGGAAACGGAGACATATAAAGGCTATCGAGCGTAACACAATAGGAAAAGAGTTGGTTTGCTTCCTTCGCCAACTCTCTGTCTTTTGCGTATGTTTTATGTTACCTTTCCAAAATTGTGGGCATTATAATCCTCTGTTATTTATACTTTGTTTTCGTTTTGCTTGATTTAGATTATTGGAAACATTGTAATCCTATAATACATCAAGAGTAGTGAAATGTCAATGAAAATGACGGGACGGAAACTGTTGAGTATGTTAGGGCATATTTAACAAAACATCGACAGCCATACATT
>VYFM01000499.1 GCA_009842375.1 Candidatus Poribacteria bacterium
ATAGTATCTTTTTGTAGATGTCAACTAAAATAGCAAAATGTCTTATTGGATATATATTGGTCTTTTATAGGTATATTAAATTTTGTTCGTCTGAACCAGGATTAGCAGGATTACATGATTTCCAGGATTAGGAGTTGGTAAGTATATATTCCGTTGTAAAGAATGAAGGACTACTTTTTGCAAAGGAACATTGGAATATAAATCTCTTATCCTGAAAATCTTGGTTCAGACATAATACATGTCGGAGGTCGCTCCGACCTACCAGATTGTATATGAGAATGCGGGTGAGGAAACCTCGTCCCTACGATTTGCGGATGGGTATATTAATCTATTCAAAATATGATGAATTTGACTGCCCGCGATAGAGAACAACACTATATCGCAACGTCAAGGATTCGTCTGGAGCGATATGGAATGGTTCGTAGTAGACGGGTGAAGGATGGATTAAACAGTAGTTTTGTCGATTGCGTACCCACCATGTTGTTGGATGGCGGGGATTGTCAGGGTGGTCAATGATTGCAACGCCGTAAGTTTCGTTGTCAGACGGATGTTGTGAAGTGAAGCTGCACCACTTACTCTGTTTTCCGAAGATATCCATCGGTTCGGTGCGTCCATCAGCATCTAATAAGTTTCCCGGTGTGATGATGTTATCGAATCGGATAGCCATGCCGCTATAATATCTGCCATCTGCACCGGGTTCACCACGGCGTAGGTCAAGTACTACCTCACGTTGGTTTGGGCGAAGTGTCAATCCAACAGAGATCTGCATGGTGTCGGCAGAGGGAGCATGAACGGTGATTCTTCGTGTCTCGTTTAGATGTGTTGTCCCACGCCAATCAATCCATGCGTTTTCGGTAAGTAAACTTGCGCTGTCGGTTGTTGTATTTAGGGCAACAATCCGTTGATGGACTATTTTTCCGAAACCAGTTGGATCAGCATCTTTTGCGGGTTGTTCCCAGAAATTGACATCGTTGACTTTTTTCCACGCAACCCATAATCCTTGATGGTGGACATGATCACCGGGTTCGTTCATGGTAAGCGAAGGGGCACCGGGTAGATTCAATGGATGGCAAAAGGGACGATTGCCATCTTCAGGAAAATGGTATCCTAAAACCTGTTCGTCGTTCCAAGCGATGGAGAGACTGTGTTGTGTTTTTGATAATGAAAACATATAATATCCTAATATCGCGTTGATTTCATAACCGGTCTAAATCCATCGGTTCAGCTTTTCCTTCAGCAATTTCCTGTTTAGCCCGTTGGGCAGCTGCAACAAGTTGGTCTTGTGTATTGTAAAAGGAGATATCCCACTGGAGTTCGTCATGCAGATCAACTATGTACTCACGCAAATGTTTGACAATACTGATAATGGCAAAAATTACATTAGAAGCCATTGTAAATATCTCCAAATTAGTTAAGATAAGGATTCACGACTTCGCGCTCAATATTCAATCCTTCCCATTCGTCATCCCCTGGACCGTCATAGATGAGTGTATGCGGACCAGCAAAACCGGCTTCCTGTGCAAGATCAAGGCATTGAATGTAATCGTCTTTGTCAATTTCACGTGGGGCAGCGAAGTGTGCTTTGGTATGACACGATTCTGCTCTTGGTGCAATTGCTGCGAGGTTAGTGTATTTTGTATCACCACGCCAGTTACCAAAGTCAAGACATAACCCAACTTTTCCGTCTAAATTATCCAAAATGGTGTTGACATTTTCTGGCGTAGAAAAGATGGAGAACCAGTTTTCAGTCATCAAACGAATACCTGCAGCCTCTGCTCGTTCGGTTAGACGTGAAAGTGAATTTTGACTTTGTGCTATGGTTTCTTTGGACGGTTCTGCTTTACCACCGATGACACGTGCACATTTTGCGCCAAGTTCTCCTGCGATGTCAATCCACTTCTCAATCCAGGCGATGTCGCGTTCTGCATTAGTAGGGTGTGTGATGTCACCTTCGTCTATGAGTAAAGAGAAAAGTTCAAGATCAGCCTCTTGGTGTGCAGCCCGGAGTTCATATAGATATGTTTTTTCAATTGAAGGAAGATGGAAATGACAAAGTTCGACGGTATTTATACCGAATTCGGCAATACGCATAGGTAAGTCTAAAAGCGAAACAGGACCATTGTTATGGGTTTCAGTGGGTATTTGCATGTCGTGTGCGGGTCCTGTAAATCCCGGCTTTCCGAGTTGTCGATGCAAACTCCACGTAGAGACTGAAAGGCGAGGTGTTGGCATGATTTATTATCTCCGATATTTTCGTTTATGTGAAATCGTATTTACAATTTTTTGCTAATCCACGCCACGACCTTTTCAACCATGATGGGAGTGCCATCATCGGAAAAAACGTGGTCTACGCCGGGGAGTTCAAGGAGTTCTGTTGGTTCGTTTGCGAAATTTAATATATCAATACTATCTTGGATTGGAACAATATCGTCTTCTGAACCGTGAACTAAAAGCCAAGGAACAGCAAATTTACTTGCATGTTTTGCGACACTATCAATCGTTGTCATATCGTCTATATATATTTGTGAAAGCGGACAATCCGGTTCATCCCACATAAAACCTTCGTCTGGTATTACATCACCGAATTCACGGTCAGCGAATGCTTTTGTATGTACCATCCCCGCAAGTGAAACGAGTACTTCAATACGTTCATCAGAAGCAGCACGTAATACACCGACTGCGCCACCCATACTATGTCCAACGTAACAGATCTTATATTCGCTAAGGACATCAATCACGCTTCCGAGGTCTGTCACCTCTTTTGTAATCGTGGAATCTGTAAACGCACCTTCCGATTCACCATTACCGGAAAATGAGAAGCGGAGTGCAGATATTCCAGCATCGGCAAGACCATCTGCTAAAGCGATTAGCGCAGGTCTATCTTTATTTCCAGTTACCCCATGTCCGATTACTACGATTCTATTATCGTTACCTTCGTGATATGTATAATCAAGACGTTCACCTTGTTCGTTTCTAATTTCTCCAAACATAATTTCTCTGAATTCCTATAGACGTATTAAATATCGGATTTACAACGTTTGATAAGGAAGAAATACATTCATACAACGTAATCCATGACACCTCTCACATTCTGTAGGAGCGACCTCCCGGTCGCGACATAAACACATTGATGTGGAAAATGGGTAACGGTCGCTCGTACAGAAGAAACCCTACAACAAATGGATTACTCCCTTAAATTGACACTTATGATTCTATCATGAATCGAAACTTGAGTAAAATAACGGCTTTGCAAGGTTTGAATACATTGCAAGAACCGTTATTAGAAAACTACGCGCCATGTCCATTGTTCTTTAGAGCTTCAACAACCTTTTCCGGTTTGATCGGCAATTCCGTTACACGGATTCCGACAGCATCTTTGACGGCGTTTGCCATTGTTGCCAATGTTGGTGTGATAGGTGGTTCACCAACACCTTTTGCCCCATAAGGACCGTTCGGTGCAGGCACCTCAACGATAACAGATTCAACGGTGGGCAGGTCAGCAGAGGTAGGAACACGGTAATCAACGAAACCGGGATTAATGTTTCCGTTTTCACCGTATTGCATCTCTTCCATCATAGCCCATGCATAGCCTTGCACTGTACCCCCTTCAATTTGCCCTTCTACCGCCATAGGATTAATTGCGAACCCGACATCTTGTGATGCAACAAGTTTCAGGACTCTTGTTCTACCGGTATCAGGGTCAACTTCGACTTTTGCTATCTGCGCTGCGAGTGCAGGTGTGCTTGGTTGCCGTGCAAATGAACCTTTACCGACAATTGGACCACCTGTTGTTGAAAGACTATATGCAGCAAGTTCACCTAATGAAATAGACTTTGGTGGATCCGCAGTCACAATATGAACTGCACCGTCTTTCAGTTCAAGGTTATCCTCGTTTGTATTCAACCGTTCAGCTGCAAGTTCAAGTATACGTCTTCGTGCATCTTCAGCTGCCAGTTTTGCTGTGTTTCCCATTGTGAAAGTGACAACGCTACCCCCTGAACCAGTAGAATATGGAGCAGAATCAGTGTCACCTCGACGTATTGTTACGTTTTCATAAGGCACGGTCAAGATTTCTGCTATAATCTGTGTGATTGCAGTATCCGTTCCTGTAATGTCCATAGAACCGTGGAATATACGTGCACTGCCGTCTTCGTGGACGGAGACATAAACACCACCAGGACCGCATCCGTTTGTCCAATCACCGACAGCCACACCCCATCCTTGGTTATCATCTGCTTCACGATCCCACCATCCAGCGGCATCTGCTACGGCTTCTAAGGTTTCCTTATAACCGACTTTCGGTTCACTGCCACCAGCGGGTACAGAATCACCCTCTTCGCGCATATTCATCAGACGGAATTTGACAGGATCCATACCAATCTGTTCAGCAATATCGTCAAGTTGTGATTCACCAGCGAAAATTGCTTGTGGTGCACCTGGTGCTCTATAGGCAGCAGTACCAGATTTGTTGGTATGTACGCCATAAGCATCTATTTTAATGTTTGGTATCTTATAAACACCACGCACTCGGATTGTACTACCAATGGATGCACCAGAGACGGAACCTGAATCCCAAAATGCAAGTGCTTGCCGTGCAAGAATATGTCCATCTTTGGTAGCACCGGTCTTTATTTTGATTACACAACCAGGAGCAGGTCTACCATCGAGGAATTCCTCTTCCCGAGTCATTTGCACACGAACTGGACGACCAGCTTTTTGTGAGAGCAATACTGCAGGGACATGCGTTATAATCACCCCAAAACGACCACCAAAACCACCACCCATAGTTGTGCCGATGACGTTTATCTGTGTTAGTGGAATTCCAAGCGTGCCAGCAATACCGGAGCGGATAGCAAAGGGACCTTGTGTTGATGCCCATACCGTAACTTTACCTGATGAATCTGCACTTGCAACTGAGACATGCGGCTCCATATAGGTCTGATGGACGCGGGGAATCACGTAAGTATCTTCAACGACGATGTCAGACTCAGCGAATCCTTTTTCAACATCTCCTGCTTCATTGTGGGTTTCTGCGGAAATATTATAGTAGACTTCATCGGAATACTTTTCTAATTCTGCTTCAAGTTTCCGAATTTCATCACTGTTGTCATCTTCTTGGTCACTCGACAGTTCTTTGATTTTGGCACTGATGCTTCGACGGTTTGGACCATCTTTTGTTTCATCTCCGTGTAAACGAGGTGCAGATGACTTAATGGATTCCATAACGTCCTGCACAACAGGCAACACTTCATATTCAATCTTGATCAGTTCAGCAGCTTCCTCAGCAACGTCAGCATCGGTAGCAGCAACTGCGGCAAGCGGTTCTCCCAAATAAAGCACTTTATCAGTAGCAAAGACTCGTCGACCACTTGGGACATCGTCCTGCGTAATAATTGCTCTGACACCCGGAAGTTTTTCTGCTTCACTGGTATCAATACTGAGAATATTCGCGTGTGCATGCTTACTACGGACGATTTTACCGTAGAGCATGCCAGCAGGGTGCACATCTGCACCGTATTGTGCAGCACCGGTTACTTTTTCAACAGCGTCAACGCGCGGTAATTTTTTGCCAACAACAGAATAATCTGACATGCAAGTCTCCTTTCACTCTGATTAATGTTATGTATGTCAATACTTCGTATCTGCTATTCTTCTGTGTTATTCTTGACAGATGGAAGGACTATTTTTCCATTTTTTATCGCGGCATGAACTCTTTTGCAAACACGAATGGTTTTTCCATCAACCTCATGTTCATATAGTAACTTCACACCTGTGCGACCAGATATGGGACACGTGCCACGTCCATTATTGTATAGACCTTCATGAACTGTGCCGTTCGGATCAACGTATAGGTGTCTGATACCTACTCCTCGATGTGTTTTTGCCATGTTTTCTCCTTATCCATTAGTGCAGATCTATTCTGCTTGTTGTCTATGAACTGGTTCGTATTTCTTCAGCGGCTTGAAGCACTGCCTCAAGTATTTTTGTGTACCCGGTACAACGGCAGATGTTTCCACCAAGGGCGAATCTGAATTCCTCTTCCGTTCGGTCAGGATTTTCATCTACAAGTGCTTTTGATGCCATAATAAACCCGGGTGTACAAAAGCCGCACTGATAACCACCTGTATCAATAAATGCTTGTTGTATGGGGTGAAGTTCACCGTCACTTGCTAAACCTTCAATTGTCGTTATCTCTTTTCCAGATGCGGTGACTCCAAGTACCATACAAGACGTAACAGCTTTTCCATCAACGATAACAGTACATGCACCACAATCTCCTGTGCTACATCCTTCTTTCGTTCCTGTCAAACCGATTGTATCACGAAGTACTGCGAGTAATGTTTTGCGTGGTTCTATGAGTAAATCGTGTTCATCTCCATTAACTTTTAGACTGACAGGGTGTTTTGTCATATTTTTCTCCTTGATTTACATGTGAGGTATGAGATTCAATGCTCGCGTTTAATTATGAATAGTTGACTTCATACTCTGTCCAAAGCAATTTGTAGGGTTCGTCTTGTAAGGACATCCACCATCTCTTTACGGTGTTCAGCGGAACATCTTAAATCGGATATAGGACTGGTTGCCGCTGCAGCTGCTTCACCTGCTTGTTGCAGAAGTTCCGGTGTGGGTGTTTTTCCTTTCAGCAGATTCTCTGCTTCTGTTGCGCGAATTGGTGTTGGTGCAACAGCAGCGAGTCCGATCCGCGCATCTTCAATTACACCGTTTTGCACATTGACAGCAGAAGCAACACCGATAAATGCTAAATCCATGACTTCGCGTATTTTATGCTTGATATAGTGGGAACCAGATGCAGGATTCGGAAGACGAAATTGTGTGATGATCTCACCGGATTTCAGGACTGTCTGCCCCGGTCCTGTGAAAAGTTCATTAATCGGTACAGATCGTTCACCATCAGCACTTGCAATGTCAACCTGTGCGTCTGCAACGAGTAAACCTGCGACAGTATCCGCAGCAGGAGATGCGTGTGCAATGTTACCACCAATTGTAGCGAGATTGCGTATTTGAATTGAGCCTATTTCTGATGCACCTTCCGCTAATGCTGTGTGGTATTGCTGTATATCATTGGATAACTCTACATCTCGCACCTTCGTCATCGCTCCGATAGTAATGCTGTTATCGTCATTAGTAGTTATGCCGGACAACCCCGGTATTTTTTCTAAACTTATAACCGATTCTGGTGTTTCGGTGTATGCCTTCATCCCGATAACAAGGTCTGTTCCACCTGCAAGGAGCTGCGCGTGTTCTTGGGCAAACAAGTTGGACGCTTCGGCAAGGGTGGTTGGTTCAAAAAACTCAAAACTTTTCACATCTGTTCCTCCGTTTCGTTTTCTCTCTTCAAGATGTTCTGTTCTATCTTCTATCGCTCTGTAACATTGGATAATTCTTTATTATAAGGATACCTAATTTAAGCGTAATTGTCAACATAAATTCATTGAGGTTTTCACATAAATTTTGTTTTTTAGTAAAGTAATTTTGAATATCGTGGTGAACATTAACTGCGGTTGGTATATGGGCAATGTCATAACATATATGGG
>VYFM01000139.1 GCA_009842375.1 Candidatus Poribacteria bacterium
TTTCTCTGATTTTCTGTGATCGCTTTCAATGGATAGATGGTAATCTTATGAAGAGGGTGTAAGATGCGAAGACTCTAAAATCCGCGTTCATCCGCGTTCATCCGCGCAATCCGTGATCCCGACAACATCCGCCATCCGCGTCATCCGACATAACTGTCTGAATCGCGGATGACACGGAGAAACGCGGAGGACGCGGTTTTGAGTTTGCGTCTCCTAAATCCCTTTGAAAAAATCAACTCTAATCCTATGAAAATGACCTTGAAAGAGCAAGAACACTTCCGCGTTCATCCGTGTCATCCGTGTCATCCGCGATTCAGACAGTTATGCGGACGGCATGCAGTGCATGCCTGCTACCATGTCGGAGGTCGCTACGCTCGCTCCGACCTACGGAAAATGCAGGCGGGGAGACCCCGCCCCTACGATTATGCCTGTTACTTTTGTATCAGCATTTTGCGGGTGGCGGTGAAGGTCCCTGCGGTGAGGGTGTAGAAGTAGATGCCACTTGCTACGGGTTCGTCTGTTTTGTTTCTACCGTCCCAATGGGCGGCTTGGGTGCGGTGCTGGTAGATGCCAACAGCTTGATGTCCTAAGTCTAAGGTGCGAATTAGTTTGCCGTCTGATGTATAGATGTCTATACGCACATCGGATGGACTTGATAACTGATAGGGTAGCCACGTCTCTGGATTGAAAGGGTTTGGATAGTTGGGAAGCAAGGCGGTTTCCTTCGGTGTCAAGTTCCGCAAGAGTTGTTCTAAGACTAAGATACCTCGCTGGAATGCAGGATCGGGTAGGTTGAGTTCCCGTGCTTCCTGTAGCCATGCTTCTACCGTTGCGCGTGTGGGTAGGTCGCGATCCCATAGGGTTGGTGCAGCTGCATCCGCACTGCCAATTGCTGCGGCAACCAACGCTAAATCAACGATATTGACGACTCCATCGTTGTTGATGTCTGCTTCATGTCTCCCTATCTTACCGATGTTTGAGGCAACATAATTTAAGTCTAAAATGTCAACCACGCCGTCCCTATTCACATCAGCGGGTGCTAAGGCTGGGGCGGTAATCTGTGTGGACGCGACAATTTGCGGTGTTGTGCTGTTGCCGTAAAGGTCGGTGAGGATCACATCTGAGAGGGTTATAGCGGAGTCGTTGACAGTGATAACCTCAAAGGTAATCGTGGCGAGTGTGCCGTCATCGTAGGCGACCTCAGCGAAGGAGGTTGCACCAAGCGTTACGGAAGATCGCGACCGGGAGGTCGCTCCTACAGAAGAAGAGGGGTGCGATTCGGAGGTCGTTCCTTCAGAAACGATAGGATCAATGACATAAGCGGTGGGTGACAGATAATCACCTTTGGCACTGTCAACATAACGGAGTGCGGTCCCATCGTAATTCACGGTGGCTTGATACCCTGCCACGTTTTGCCCGTTGGCGATATTCAGAGAAAGGGTGAGGTATCCACCTTTCAACGGGGACACAAGGGTATCGGGTGAAAGACCGACTGCGGTGTCTGATGGCAGGCGAACCGTGATGTCCCACACAAAGATTGCACCCCAAGAGGTTCCAGTCGCCAGTGTGGTGCCCTTAGAATCAAACACGGGACTGCCGGTTCCAATTACTGAGTATGTGCTAAGTAGCCTGCCCGTTTTAACATCCAAGAGACGGATTATGCCATCTCTATTGATACTCACAAGGGTCGTGCCACTCGGATTTAACCTAACACTATAAATGCCCTCTACATAGTTGGACAGTAAGAGTTTCGGTGTGTCGTCTGTAATATCCCACAGTTCCATGATGTCCAAATCCTCGCCGTGTATGTCATAATCTGTGCCTGTTGCGAGTATCTTTCCGTCAGGCGTGAAGGAGATACTATTGACCTGTATCTGCCCCAGCTGTCTTTGGAGGAAACGTAGATGCTGACCCGTTTCAGCATCCCAGAAACGGATTGTCCGATCAGAATTGGAACTGAACCACGTTTGACTATAACTGACCAGCATTTTACCATCATGACTGTATCTGATAGAGTAGACAGGACTCACATGCCGTGTTGGGTGGAACTCAAGTGGTTTATCAGCGTTAGGCTGTGCTATATGAGCAAAGATCGCCTTTAGTTCCGCACCTGTTGCTACATCAAACTGACGGATTGTAGAATCTCGCTTGAAATCTTGAGACTGATACGCTCCATAGGTGATAGCACACGCGACGGTGCTGCCATCCGGACTGAACGCAACGGATTCCACATCTCCGTCCACAGTGATGAGTGTGGCTCGTTCTGTGCCTGTGTCGGCATCCCATAACCGCAATGTGCCGTCATTGCTACCGCTTGCGAATAGGTTGTTGTTCACCGGACTGAAGGCGACGGTGTTGATCAAGTCCGTATGTCCTGTGAAGTTATGTAGCCGGTTTCCGCTGTTCAAGTCCCATAAAGTCAGTGACCGGTTGACATCATTAGTTACGAGCGTGTCCCCGTCTGGACTGATGGCGACGCTCCGTGTCGCGAGGTAATTGTGTCCAGTGATGATGTGCTCCTTCGACCCCGATACAACATCCCACACATGTATCCTTCCTTCAAGACCGTGACTGAGTAAAGTCAGACTATCCGGACTAAATGTGAGGTTCCACATATAATTCGGGTCGTTATTGATGAGACGTTGTAAGTTGAGGGTTGCCACATCATACAGGCGCGTGGTCATATCTCTATTGGCAGTTGCGAAGTATTTGCCATCGGGGCTGTATGCGAGGGCGTAGACGCTGCTTGGGTGCTTTTGGATGAGGTGAGCTTCGTGGTCTGTGCCATCTTGGTGTGTAACGGCAGTTTCGACATCCCATAAGCGAAAGGAACGGTCATAACTTGCACTTGCGATTGTTTTGCCATCGGGACTAAAGGCAATACTCGGAACGCCGCTCGTATGTCCTGACAGGCTCCGTAGGTGGTTACCGGTATGTGGGTCGTATAGTTGGATGGTTGTATCGGTGCTTGAACTTGCTAATAAATTGCCATCGGGACTAAAGTCGATAGTAAAGACTGAGTTCGTGTGGATGTTGTATGCGTGGAGTTGCTGTCTGGTTTCTGCATCCCACACCTGCACGCCACCGCGACTATCCGCGCTTGCGAATGTCTTGCCGTCGGGACTAAAGGCAACATCGGAGATGTAGGCTTGGTTGTGTTCGTAGAACTTGTGTAGTTGCTTGCCAGTGTCGGCATCCCATATACAGAGGGACTTTTCATCTATGTCGCTGACGAGGTGCTTACCATTGGGACTGTAGTCGAGTTCTCTGATTCGGGTGTTTCCGTCTGTGAGTAGGTTGTGTTCCTCCCATGTGTGCGTGTCGTATATCCAAATGCCGATACCTGTTGCGACTGCGAGTTTTGTGCCGTCCGGAGAATATGCCATGTCATATATGGAGCCTTTTCCGAACCGCATTTTGGCACCATCGGGTAGCTGCCATTGGGGTGAGTCTTGGGCAAAACCGAGGGATATGATGGTGAGCGATATGATGATTGAATATGTGATGCTTCGCATGGTTTTGTTTCTCCGTGTGTCAGTTTTTGTTGTGTGTTAGAGCAATTTGTGTGCCAGTTTTTTGTGTGTGATGGGTTGTTTGCTGCACGTTTTGGTGCATGGGTTGTTTGTTGTTGCACATTTTGGTGCATGGGTGCTGCGGTGTCGGGTTTCGCGGGTTATTGTCTGAATCGCGGATTACACAGATTACGCGGATGGACGCGGTTGTTTCTCTGATTTTCTGTGATCGCTTTCAATGGATGGATGCTTATCTTATGAAGAGAGTGTAAGATGCGAAGACTCTAAAATCCGCGTTCATCCGCGCAATCCGTGTCATCCGTGATTCAGACAACATCCGCCATCCGCGTCATCCGACATAACTGTCTGAATCGCGGATGACACGGAGAAACGCGGAGGACGCGGTTTTGAGTTTGTGTCTCCTAAATCCCTTTGAAAAGACAAGTTCTAATCCTCACGTAGGTCGGGTAGAGGAACGAAACCCGACGGACGAAGAGATGTCGGAGGTCGCTACGCTCGCTCCGACCTACAAGAGCTGACAATCAAGGTGTCGGGTTTCGGGACTCTACCCAACGGACGAAGCGGTGTGTTTGCACAAACTGGAAAGTTTGTGCTACAAAGAGGGACGGCACGCGGGGCGGGCGTGCTACTTTTGTATCAGCATTTTGCGGGTGGCGGTGAAGGTCCCTGCGGTGAGGGTGTAGAAGTAGATGCCACTGGCTACGGGTTCTCCTGTTTGGTTTTTACCGTCCCAATGGGCGGCTTGGGTGCGGTGCTGGTAGATGCCAACGGGTTGATGTCCTAAGTCTAAGGTGCGAATGCGTTTGCCGTCTGATGTGTAGATGTCTATACGCACATCGGATGGAGTTGCTAACTGATAGGGTAGCCACGTCTCAGGATTGAAAGGGTTTGGGTAGTTGGGTAACAAGGCAGTTGTTTCCGGTAGCATCGTAAGCAAGAGGTTTTGTAGCGCATGGATACCTCTGCGGAAGGTAGGACTGCCATCATCCGCTTGCATTGCTTGTGTAATCCAACTTTGGATTTGGTCGATAGTTGGACTGGGCACAGCAGGTGCAGCGGTGCCTGCTTGTCCTATCTGACTGGCAACTGTCACTAAATCTAAGATATTGACAATGCCGTCACCGTTCACATCTGACCTCTCGTTTGATATGTCGAACGAGGCAACGATTACGAGATCAAGGACGTTGATTACACCGTCCTCGTTGACATCGGCATCAGCATAGACAGTGCCATCATCCACCTTAAAGCGAACAATTTCTGTGAAGTCTATCCGTATGATGTTCACTGCCAGATCTTGTACTGTCATTTCCGCAAGTCCCCATGTGCCAGGGGCACTGCCAACGGGCAGGATAATCCTCTTATGATAGGTACGATAGACTGTCGGATCCCCATTGAAATAGATACCTCCCGATTCAGAGCATATCTGGCAATGCCAATAATGATGCATTACACCTTGAGGGTCTCGTAAATAAATGTTTGAAGACCCATATCCGCTGATATCATCCTTAATTCTAAATTCGATATCAACTTGTGTTTCACCGTTGGGTGCTTCTGGATTTGTAGGTTCCGCCTTGATGGTAATTCGATCTAAATCCAGCGTGGGTGGCGTACTATCTGGATTTTTTGTTTGAATCTCTATAGATGCAGATTCTTCACCAATGAACTCGGAACTGTACGTTGGGTTAAAATACACATTACCTAAGTTTAGTGCAACATCGACCATTGAGATATAGTCAACCGTGTATATCCCACTCTGGTAATAGTCTGGAATAATCAATCCAACACTTGCTTCACCGGTCTCTGGATTATATTCACCCCAGTTTTCGCTAAGTGAATAGGTTTCAGGATTTGAATCGTTTATTCTTGCATAAACACCACTGATACCGTTTTCTTCAATGAGTTTCCAACGCGCAGTAACAATTTGATAAGACCTTCCATCTTTAAATCCTTCAGACAAAGAGAGCCGCATTGAGTTTGGGACATATCTTGGTGGGTCGCAATCAGCGAGTGGATTGTCAACATAGAGTTTCCATCCGAAGTCCGTTTGGGACTGGTGCCGCTCGTTCCCAGTGATATCCCAGAGACGAATCGTGTCTGGAGCCCAATAGCCGTTTGCTGCGTAGCGTGATAAGGTGAGATGTCCTCGAAAAATATGCCCCTTTTGGACAGGTTGACCAGTGGCATCTATCGGATACAGACGAATATCTTCATAAGTGCCCTTTTCACTAAACAGGCGCATAAATCCTTCGTGTGCTGTATCCAAGTGGCTCTCGCTATGAATTTTAATCTCTATCGTGATATGCTTTTCTTCCTTGGGTTCACCATCTATCCGTATATCAACCCCTATAATGCGTCCTGGATAGATATAGTCAGGATAGAGGTTATAGACCTCAAACGTCAAGTCTTCGCGTATCTGTGAGATATAGCGGGTGCCGTGCATCACTCTATTTTGAATAAATTCGTATTTGGCAGGGGACCGAGAGCGTAACTTGTCAGGTCGGACGATGTAAAAACTAATACTCTCCGCCATATCTTCATTCGGATTGACACCGTGTGCATAAGCAGACACAAATTCGGTTTGTTTCGTGGTGGACCATCCATCTTGATCATCAGGATTTTCATACCATCCACCGAGTTCAATCCAATCCTGTTTGAGTTGTTCATCAAAGAGATATGCCCATAGGAAATGTGCTTTTTCATGGAGAATCAAACGGTGAATGGAGTCTAATCCTTGATCCTTAAACGCAACTTCCATAAATTCAATGTAGCCAGCACCCGTCCACGCGACAGCGGCAGCAGTCGGATAAAGCGGGTGTGGTGTTCCATCTAAACGTCTCACCAGATATTTCAGTCCGGGTGTTTTAAGCATGCCTTGCGGAAACTCTTCAAGCATTGAGACTAATGCTATAAGTTCTTCGTTTTTGAATGCTGTGAACCTTACCGCGTTCTCGGCAGTTGTATATTGTGTCAGTTTAGTATAATCGGGAACATCTATACTGACATCAAAACGGTCTCTCAATATTCGTTTAATCGCGTGTCTATCCGCCCCATTGTCTGTTACGAACCGAACCGCTGCCTGATGCAACCGTTTGGAGAAATATCTGCCACGCACACCCTCAATTTCTGCTAATAAAGGTTTGGCATAAATGAATGCTTCTCTGGCAACAGTGACGACTTTTGTATCCCCATGATATTCAATCTCAATGTCATCTTGGATGTGCCTATCACTGAGTTTCCATAACGAGATCGGTAACCGATGTTCTTTATCATTAAAGTTATTCTTATCTTGCGGTATAGATATAAATGTCTGTAATAGTTTATATGCGTGTTCAGCACTCCATTCAGCTCCGAGATGAACAGAATACCGATGCATCAACCATAGTGATGCACTATGACCTGATATTTCTATCTGTTCATCTAATATGGTTACTTGTATAGGTTCAACAACAGTAGCACTTTCCTGTCCTTCAGGTGTTTCGTCTATTTCCCAGTGGAACTCGTAAGCGTTGCTGTGAAATACGATACCGCAGAAAAATATAGTGACAAAGAATAGCAAAAGCGTGGTTTTCGCTGTGGACATAGTGCCTCCATTGTGGAACATGATGTGATATTTAATAGTCCTCTTGTAGAATGTCTTGCCAGAATAATATTACGCCATTTGTAGAAACTTGTCAAGTGATGTCGGACATGGTAGCGGGTGCGCGGTGTGTGGCATCCGCCTAATTGCCTAATTGTCAAAATCGCGGATTTTTTTGTCAGAATCGCGGAGGACGCGGGTTATTGTCTTTCTTGTCTGAATCGCGGATTACGCGGAGGACGCAGAGGGACGCGGTTTTGAGTTTGTGTCTCCTAAATCCCTTTGAAAAAATGAACTCTACTCCTCTGAAAATGACCTTGAAACAACAAGAACACTTCCGCGTTCATCCGTGTTATCCGCGTCATCCGCGATTCTGACAATTAGGCGGACGGCATGCAGTGCGTGCCTGCTACCATGTCGGAGGTCGCTACGCT
>VYFM01000561.1 GCA_009842375.1 Candidatus Poribacteria bacterium
CGTTAATACCTTGGTCAAAAACTGAATCTCAATGGCATTGCAGTATGTGCGGACATTATTATAGTGAAGAGAAACATACTATAGATGTTAGGGATTTATATGACTGTGATGTTATGCCTCATCAATGGACTGTCCATGTAGGTTACCTTCATAATCAAACTGGTGGCTGTAGAATTGCTACCAGTAAACGTGGCAAAAAAACTTGTTGGGCTCATACGACTTGTTCCGATTGTGGTTTTTGGAATCAGACTAAAACACATTCATATACTACACACTATATAACATCATGTCCAGGTGATGATGGAATCAATGGCAATAATGATGACCATACTTGGGCAAGATTACACACAAGATGGCCTATAGTAGGGCCTTGTGATGACAGTTATGTATATGATTGGGAAAATCCGGGAAAATGCGAATTTCATGAGTAAATTTCGTAATAGACATTATAATGATTTAATCCAGTCAAATTACCACTATAGGACGCTTTTTGGATTTGCGGGTCTTTTGAACGGTAGATCGGACGCTCAGTGCTATCAAGATAAAGTGGTTTGACTTTTGATAATCAGGCATAGTATCCAATACCACACCAAAAGTTCTGAGTGTTGTTTCTCGTGATGGCAACTTCTCAAGTCCTGCTAAAGCTTTGAAACGATTTTATAATATTTGTCGGTTTTCATTTTATGCACCCTTTTGCCCCTAAAAATCAGTCTTATTGGTCCAACGATAATCATCATGGGGATCCTTTACCTAACATACATTAGATTATCGCTTTAGTGGGCAAGGATACCCGATTCTTTAAATAGGTTTGGGTATCCTTGCCCACTAAAGCGATGATGAGGTATCCATATCATAGAGGTGGTATAATATGCGTCGTTATCGTCGTTACATCCGATATTTTGTGATTGGATTTATCCTCGCTGCGTTGACGTTTGGAAGTATTGGTATCAAAGTCATACATTCTGATACGACTGATAGCACCCAATGTGAGTGTTATAGTAGTGGCAGGAGTGAACCGGTCTTACCGAAGATAGAACCGTTATGTATTCCGAGATTTACACCTCAATGTCCTGATGGTTCGCCAACTGTTCCAAAGAGACCTTTGTGTCCAAATACAAGACAGCCTTGCCCGCAAGAAAATACAAGGTAATGAAACTACCCTTGTTTAACAAACGCGGCAGGAGGATCACATGTCGCATCACAGATAATCTCTAACTTCACACCAAGCGAAAGGAGAACCTTCTCATGAGAAATAGAATTTATTGGGGACTGGGTGTCCTCATAATCCTACTCATCGGAGCATCCGTATTCATGCTTATGCATAATACAGACACCAAATCTGAAATTGTCTACAAAGACGTAGAACCTTCAAAAGAGGTAATGGACAGCCATCGTCAACAAGTGTCAAAGGATAATCCACCGCCTGCTGAACCCGGTTTCAAATGGGTTTGGCATCATAACCACTGGGATAAAGTCCCCGTCTCTATGTCAGAAAATCAGAACAATCACGGATTACCGCCTGCTGAACCGGGATACGATTGGGTTTGGATTCAAAACCGATGGGAAAAAGTTCCTGTCTCCATGCCGCCTGTTAGGACTGGCGTTCCTAAAATACCCTTCTGGGAAAGATTAGGATTGGATCCGCCTGATGGTGATATGCGTTATGCGTTGGATGAAGATGGCAACTATTACAAAGTCTATAGAGGACAAGTATCGTTGGGTAAGGTAAAATTCCGCAGAGGGTACGCGCCAACCCTTGAGCAGCATCATCAAATGCTGCGCCTGCATGGGAAGTGGCATACTGCCAAATCGACAGGTGACACCGCTGAAGTGGCACGCCTTCAGTCTGAAATGGACGCATTAAGAGAAGCTGCACAAGGGGATCTCCCTTATTATGATGGGTATAGTTATGAGAGTAAACCTGGGGAATCAAAATAAGAAGCTGTTAGAAACGCGCGTCGTCAAGCATACGCGGCAGGACATCAACTTTATATTGATCTTGGTTTAGAACATATTTCACCTTATCGTTAAAAAAGGAGTTATTCACATGAAAAAATCGTTGTTCAGTATAACATTAATATTGATAGCAAGTTTAATGTGTGTCCCCCATGCAGCAGCAGTTGTCACAGGGGCTTCATTGAGTGCGAATGATACAGGAACATTCAATGGAACACTCTATATCAACGCTTGGGGTCAGTCATACAACTGGAGTGGCACAGCAAAAGAGGGATTGTGCAAGTTAGAAAAGCAAGAATGGAATCCAAGTGGGCCCCCTTGTCTTGTCGGTATTGATTTAACAATCACATTCGATGATACTGGGAACATTGGCGGTGTCATCGACGGTGAAATTGCTGGCAAATCTGTATTGCGAGTTCATCCAGGTAGGCAGGTGGGAAACTGGGATAATGGTGCCCCTCGTCCATTTGAAGGGGAAGGCACGTTTGTTATATCCACAAATGATATTGAATTTCCAGGACGAAGGAAAGAGTATCAAGGCACCTGTCAAGAATGGTCGCCAGGTACGTATCGGTGGAGTGCGGTTGGTGAAGTCATCGCACAGCTGGCTTATGATCTCAGAGTCGAAACCGAGACAAGAACTGACGGTTCAACAGACGGCGCACAAATTGGCACCGGTGCTTTTATAGGAACGAGCGTTTCATCCTCTACGGGCAGAACGCAGGGCGTAGATTGGGATTTTGGGCAATCTCCTTCGATAACTATTGACGCAGCATCACCTGGAGACCCAACGGCCCCTGTAACAGGTGAATGGATTGTCAATACTGAATTTGTAACCGTAAAGAAATGTATACGATGTGGTGAAGATGTTGAGACCAAATGGGAACATCGACCGATTTGCGGCTCAGAAAAACCAGGTATCTTTGCGGGATGTGGTGATCCCTATTGGACGTGTCCAAGCATGTCAGAATTAGATGAC
The DNA here is from genome assembly GCA_009842375.1 of Candidatus Poribacteria bacterium. Classification (GTDB taxonomy): domain Bacteria; phylum Poribacteria; class WGA-4E; order WGA-4E; family WGA-3G; genus MSPOR6. The sequence continues at coordinate 2,936 of VYFM01000561.1, forward strand.
CATAAAGTGCGAACCTGTTATATCTATAATGTTGTAGAGAGAAACGACTTTTCTGGGAGTAAATATGAAGTCGTTTGGTGTGGAGAGACATATCGGAACTGCGGGCATCATAATTGTTTAGTAAACCGTCGATATTTTGGCGGAACAAGACACTCTGATGCAGACTATAGCACTCTCATGACAATGTTAAATACATACGGGGGAAGCACAGACAATAATCAAGAGGCTAATCAGGAGGATGACACAACGACACCTGACACAACACCCGCCCCTACTTTGCATGTGTGCAGTGTGCATCCAATATCCGATTCGGGCGATCATTCCTCTGCTGTCTGTTCTTGGTGCGGCATGACATATTATCCGTGCCTCAGTCTCCTCGGAGAATGTTCATACGGCGGTCAGCACGCAACATCAAACTATTAGGATAAAGCAGATCTCCTGTTTTTATCTTTACAGGCAGGTATCTTGTGGTATCTGCCTATTTCTTTATGAAATTTTTGATGATCTTCTCTCTCTTTGCTATTTTGTTGAGCGTATTTACTTTATCACGTCTTTCTATCAACATAGATGCCCCCGCAGCCCCGCGATGATACGATCTACCCACGCACCAATCCCTTCTCCTTGTGACCGACAAACGATCCAACGTCCTCGTCCTTCTACGAAACGATCATAGACAACAACTTATTCAGACTTGGCTGGTGTTCGAAGGTGTCGCGTCCGCAGTATCAACTTCGCAGTATCAACTTGTAGGAATGATCACCAGCACAGCCTGGAAGCGATGATCCTTGATAAACATTTTAATCAATTTCCCGCAATCAAAGTTGGGTGAGCAAGTGGGCGACTCCGTTTTGAGTGAAGTTAAGCCGAAGCAGGTAACGCTGATGGAGAACTGGCAACAGAAAGAGTTCTCACTTCGTCCAGTATTCTTGCGATAGACTTGATTCTATTTTTCTCAAGATATTTTTTATAATTTGATTCGGTCGTGTTGCCAGTGATGTAAATTCTGTCCTGCATGCCCGCCCTATGTTATTTTGCTCTATACCCTCCCGCTTTTGGATTTTGGGTATTTCTGCCTTGCGATGCGTCATTTCTGTGAAAATACGATGTTTGCAACTGGGTGTGAAATCTGTCCAGATGACGAATTTCGGTTCGGATTCCAGATTATGTTGTCAATCTGTCGTGATCTTGATGGAATCGTGTGATTCAGAAAACTTATTTCTTCTTTTTTTCTTTGTATCTTGCGATGGCACCCCGTTCAGCCATCTCTGCTCTGGCATAATGCGCTGGCATCTGTGAATTCTTCCACCGGCCCGCGACTTGTAAGTCAACGACAGAGGCACCCGCTTTGGCGAGAGAAACTGCGGACCCGACCCGCAAGGAATGTCCCGAAATAAACCCATTGACACCGGCATCAGCTGCCCTTTCTTTAATAATCCGTCTTGCTGATACATCTGTAAGCCGACTCGTTTGTATATGTCCACCCCGGCGTATAGGTCTGAATAAAGCACCGCGTGTAATCCCTGCCTTCTCTCGATACTTGCTAATAACGTCCCTTGTATCACTGGTGACATATAATGCTACACCTTCACCTTGTTGATCTGTCTTTGACCTTTGGACAATTAACGTATTTTGTTTGAAGTGTCCGCAGTTGACAGCAACTACTTCCGAGACACGTAGCAGGCAGTCAGACATCAGCCGTATCATTGCAGAATCCCTATATCCCATTATAGATCCATTAGACTCTGCAAAGGCACAGACACGTTCAACATCAGTCCAGATAAGTGCATCTACTTGACCGCGCCCACGACCTTTGGAATCTCGCCTGATGGTCTTCAATCGCTTTTGGCTGATAGGGAACTGGATATCCTTACCTTTCACATTGCTGAAATACCATTTGACTGCGGCTAAGTTGACGGATAAGGTGCTTGGTGCTATTCCTTTTGCATCCAAAGTTGAGAGGTAGGCTGCCAATTGTGTATCTGTGAAGTTGTCCAGTGTTTCACCTTTGGTGGATAGGAACTCATTGAGTTGTCGCCAAGATAGTTGATAGGCGCGTCTGGAATTCGGAGATAATGCATCCCACGCGATGCCGATACGAAGTTTATCATCATCTGTGAGTTGTAACACGCCTGTGTTTTCAATCTGTATAATCTCCTGTTTCATGATGTTCCCCAAATTTCTTGTGAAGCTACCAATTGCCCCAATTGATACGGTATTTTCGTAAATGGATTTCTTTATGATAGTTATGTTTTACACCCCTTTGTCTTTCCAAAACCCTTAAAGCTTTTATCAACTGTTCATGCGATAATCCTGTATTGTCCAATAAATAGTCGTATGTCCGTTGTTTGCCGTCATCTAAACACTCTAACACAAAGGATTCGTTATCGTGTTGTTCGTATTGTTCTACTTTGAAGTGTTCTTGTAATATTCGTTTCATGCCTTGTTTTGACGGGCGTTTAGGTGGCAACAACCTTTCAAATTTGTTAAACAAAGCGATTTCGTTTCTAAGTCCTAAAAGTCTAAGTATAAATGTAAGCATGATGTCTCCTTTGATTTAGGTTAAGACAAAATGATTTTTCATTCATAGTTTCTCTCGCAATTCGGTTTCTATAATATCACGCACTATGTCCCACTTATCATAATTGAAAATGTGAGATAACACTTCGCTCTCGTAATCCGCAAAACTCGGTTCCCTACCTAACAACTTTCGTAAATCATCAACAACCCAAGATGCAAGACGGTTGTGTTGTTTGACGACGATCATTGACAATCTCCGCATATACAGATTTTCACCTGTGGTCTTTTGATACCAACAAAGTGTATTGGATATGCTACCCAATACACGATGCATATTGAGTGCAGCGAAAGCACCTTCTATCCCAATTGCTTTGGCAAGTTCACCATATTGTATCGGTTCTCCCTGTTTCGCTTTCTCAATGAGTATGGGAAAAGCTTCGCGCGCACGCCCTTGATACTTACACCGGTCACCAAACATATTGTCTGAGACAACAGCACAGTTATTATAGATAGATAACATCAGATTTTCTCCTTTGAAGGATGGTTAAGATTTAGATAGCCTTTGATAACCTTAATTATCAAACATTATTGTAACACGGAGGTAGAATAAAATCAAGAAGAAATAAACTACCTTGCAAAGAAGAATAGTTTGATACCTTTGCGTCAATGAGAAATACATTGACTTATCTTAGTATATTCTGTATATTCTTATGATAACTTATGAATTATGTGTGAATTATAATAGATCAGTACGGTGGATACCAACCATGGTTGGATGGAGGATTTCATGCAGGAAAATGTTCCTTTGGAAGATAAGTTGAAGCAGAAACTTAACAGTCAGCAATATACGATTGCAACGAAGCCACCAGAGAGGACGAGATTCCGTCGTGTTAGAGGTCCGGCGGGTTCTGGTAAAAGTATAGCTCTTGCGGGTCGTGCGGCACAACTTGCCAGCGAGGGAAAAGTTGTTCTGGTGTGTAATTACAACATAGCTCTTTTAGGGTATCTTAAGTCTCTTGTAAAGGAGTTTATAGACCCTATTCCGTCACAAGTAACTTTTTCTCATTTCCACTATTGGTGTCGTTATATCTGTGAGAGAACTGGATTTATGGAGGACTATAGACAGATCTTACAGGAATTGAGACTTGGTCACTATACTAATGATGAATGTTTTGATTTTAAGATGCCTGGCCTGCTTTGTAGCATTTATGATAACAATAACGATAGATGTCCTACTTATGACGCGATACTGCTTGATGAAGGACATGACTTTAAACCTCATTGGTGGTCAGATGTGCTGCGGAAAGCAATCCGCACAGAAGAGGGTGAAGCTCTTTTTGTTTGTGATAAGACACAAAATATATATGGTACAGCCGAAGCGTGGACAGATCAAACGATGGAAGGTTTAGGTTGTGGGTTCACAGGATCTTGGATGGAATTATCCGGTAGTTACCGCTTACCTGCTGGACTGATACCTATTTTGCAACATTTTTCAGATCAATATCTTACGCGTTATGGTGCTGATATTAACATTCCATCCCAAGAGTCAATTCAGACAAATCTATTAGATAGGTTTCGATGGATTCAAGTATCCCCAGAGAGGTCGCTGGTGAATGTGTGCGTGTCGGAAATAGAATACCTTTGCAATGAATTGGATATTCCGTCGGTTCATTTCCTTTCACCAACGGATAAGTTTGGTCAGGAAGTCGTTAGAGAAATTAAACAAAGAGGTGGGGATATATATTCTACATTCAGTAACCAAGAAGCAAAATTAAATCTTGAACCTGGACGTGCTCGAATCGTCGCTACAACGGTGCATAGTTTCAAGGGGTGGGAAGCATCTCATTTAATTGTGTACGTGAATAAAATCGATAATCTCAAAGATTGCGCGTTATTCTACACAGCTCTGAGTCGTTTGAAGAAGAATGACAACGGTACGGTTCTTACCGTCGTTTCGTCTTGTTCTGAACTAATGCAATTTGGACGCTCACACTTTTCTGAATTTCTTGAAGTAGAAAGTGATAGTCAAGATTTAATATTATAACGACTATCTAGCAAGAAGGATTACCAAAAACATACTACAAAAGGGA
>VYFM01000668.1:0-5289 GCA_009842375.1 Candidatus Poribacteria bacterium
TGAAGGCTATTGCAAGGATATTCTTAGGTGGGATATTGTGGGATTGAATAAGATTCAGAATACGTTCTGTTACGACAGTAGTTTTACCACTCCCGGGTCCAGCAACTACTATCGCCGGACCTGTGAAGTGATTTATTGCTTTAATTTGGTTTTTATCCAAAATCATTTATGGTGTGATGTGAAGACTAAAATACTAAAGAGATAATGGCTTACATTTACTTCGGAATACGGCGCACCCATAACATTAATGCTACATTCATTGCCCCGACAAATCCAAATATGTATGATTGAATCCCAACTAAATTTTCCGTTGTTTCAATAAAGATTGCTCCAAAGATTGGTAAGCCAAGTGCAACACAGGTAAATAAGGTCAAAGTTTTTGCACCTTTTGCTTCCCAGAAAGTTAACTTCCGTCTCAATACCTGTAGATATGACTGTTCCCACAACCGTGATGTCCACTTCCCTTGCATAAACCCAAGCACAATTCCAGCTGCATATCCAAAACATGACCAACTTAGTAGATCAGTACGATTGTCCTTTGAAACCGCAGTGATCCATAATACTTCTCCAAGAAATGTAACAATAATAAATGCCCAAAATATAGGCAATTTCATATAAAAAGGGAGTAACCTTCGTGATAGTGTATCTTTCATGAAAAGTTCACTTTAACATATTCAACAGCGTTCTTGAATATTGCGAGACCGTCACCTTCATCGGGTAGGCTTTCTCGCGTCCAACGAGGGTGATTCCATTTTGTCAAGTACCGTTCGGGATGTGGCATCAGCCCGAATATCCTTCCAGTTGTATCACATATTCCAGCAATATCTGCATCAGACCCGTTAGGATTATGTGGGTAATTAGTTCTATCTGAAAATGAATTTGACCTATTCCCATATCGGAATACAATTTGTTGGTTTGCCTCTAATTCTGTTAACACATCAGTTGAGGCAGTAAACCTACCTTCAGCATGTGCTACAGGAAGGTATATAGAGGATCGTATCTCTTTTGTAAATACGCATGGACTCAGTTGTGTGACCAAATCGACCCACCTGCATTCAAATCTTGATGATGTGTTCATTGCCAAGGTTGTTTGTTGTGCAATTTCTGTGTTTTCCTGAGAGCTATTGTTACCTATCCCTGGCAATAATCCTGTTCGCACAAGCACTTGAAATCCGTTACATATACCGATTATCAATTTGTTGTCTGAAACAAATTGTTCCAGTGTATTTCTCAGTTTGTGTTTCATCTCTACAGCAAGAAGTATCCCTGCTGATATATCATCACCATAGGAGAATCCGCCTGGTATTGCGAGAATGTGATAATCTGAAAGATTGATCTTGTTGGAAATGAGTTGTTGAATATGTACTAATTCAGTTTCAGCACCAGCAAGATGAAATGCTACATCTGTTTCTGCGTCACAGTTCGTCCCTGCTGTACGTAAAATACATACTTTAGCTTTCACTATTTTCTCCTATAATACATAAACACATGAGATATAAAAAAGTTATGTATGCAACGGTGTTTGCCAAGCCGATTTGAGTATATCTATCGAACCTTCTATTATTCGCTTATCTGACAATCCTGTAATGATGAATTCTGGAGTTTCTGTTACTGTGCCTAAGCAACCTATAGGAACATCAACCATCCGATTTTCAAAGGAATCTTGATTTTGTTTTTCTATCTCCACAAGAAACCGACTATTTGATTCAGAAAATAACAGAAAATCATCAGATGTAATCCTTTCACCAGTTGGAATGTTTTCAAGATTTAGAGACATCCCGTATCCCCCAGAAAATGCCATTTCTGCTGCCGCAACACCTATTCCTCCTTCAGAACAATCATGGCAAGAGCGAACTAATCCACTGTTAATAACATCACTCAGTGCATCCATGGTCAACTTCCCCTCCTCTGGTCGCACAACTGGTGCCGTGTTACCGATGAAACCGTGTAGACCGTAGTAGTGAGATCCACCCATTTCCGTATAAGTGTTTCCAACTATATAGATTAGGTTTCCTGGAGATTTTACATCCATCGTTACTGCATTACGAACGTCTGACATTACACATATTGCTGATATTAGGAGTGTAGAAGGAATTGCCCGTTGTTCACCTGTTGTTGTATCGTGATATTCATTGTATAAACTATCTTTTCCTGATATGAAAGGAGTTCCATAAGCAGTAGCAATGTCATAACATGCCTTTGCTGCGCGGACTAACTCACCCAATCTATCAGGTTTGTCAGGATTACCCCAGCAGAAATTATCCAGAAGTGCAGTTTTCTCAAGAGTTCCACCCACAGCAGTGATATTTCGTAAGGCTTCATCAATTGCTGACGCTGCACTGAGATACGGATCAACATCACTGTATTTAGGGTTGATGCCATTCGCAACAATAACTGCTTTTTCACTTCCTATCACTGGAGTAGTGACACAGGCATCACTTGGACCATCATTTTCTACACCCACAAGCGGCTTAATCACCATTCCCCCTTGTACCTCGTGGTCATACTGCCGAATAACAGATTCCTTACTCGCGATATTTGGACTTGCAAGGAGACGAAGTAAATCATCGGTATAATTATCAATATCGTTATCACGCGAGGGCATCTCCTTGTGCTGTGGTAGTCGCCAAATTGCTTCTTTTATATGTTGAGGTAAACCTTTGTGTAGAAAATCCATATCTAAATCTCCTACAATCTCATCTTCATAGAATACTTGAAGTCTGTGAGAATCAGTGAAGTTACCAAGAACGGTTGCTTCAACCATTTCTGCTTCGCATATATCCTTAAGTGTCTCAATGTTTTCAGGCGGAACAGCAATTACCATCCTTTCCTGTGCCTCTGATAACCAAATTTCCCAAGGTGCTAACCCATCATATTTCAAAGGCACACGTTCCAGATGTACTTCTGCTCCTATCTCTGCCCCCATTTCCCCAACCGCTGATGAGAAGCCTCCTGCACCACAGTCAGTAATTGAACGGTAAAGATTACGATCACGTGCCTGTAGTAATGCATCAACAATTTTCTTTTCCATTATCGGATTGCCAATCTGAACAACACTACCAAGATTTTCAGAGGTATCATCCAATTCCGCAGAAGAAAAGGTGGCACCGTGAATTCCATCACGTCCAGTACGTCCACCGACAGCCACAACCAGATCACCCGGTTCAACCGATTTATCGCATCTGTTTCTTGGAATTAACCCAACATTTCCACAAAATACAAGCGGGTTTGCAGTATAACGTGAGTCAAAAAGAATAGCACCATTTGCTGTGGGAATACCCATCCGATTACCATAATCACGCACACCTGAAACAACACCTTTAAACACCCGTTTTGGGTGAAGTGTCCCTTTAGGCAATTCATCGTAAGGCATATCCGGTAGACCGAAACAAAAAACATCAGTATTCAATATAGGCTTTGCACCGAGTCCTGTTCCAAGTGAATCTCTTATTACGCCACCGATTCCAGTTCCTGCACCACCGTATGGCTCAATGGCTGAAGGATGGTTGTGTGTTTCTACCTTGAATACCAGATTATAGGTATCATCAAATTCTATGATTCCAGCATTATCAGAAAAGACAGAGACACACCAAGGTTTATCAATCTCTTCTGTTGCACGTTGAATATAAGTTGGAAAAAGTCCTTCTATTTTCTCCGTTTCCTTACCTTCTTCAGAGTAGAGAATGATGCATTTAAATGTCTTATGAACGCAATGCTCAGACCATGTTTGTGCTATCGTCTCCAATTCTACATCGGTAGGGTTGCGCTGCAATTTTGAAAAATGCGTTTGAATTGTCTGCATTTCCTTTAAGTTCAGAGACAATGTCCCCTCTCGACTAATTTGCATCAATTCATCATCATCAGCGTTTAGAATCTGAAACTCATTTACCTTATTGGACATAATCTTCTCCGTACAGTGATTTTGTCAGAATCGCGGATTATCGCGGGAAACACTGAAGGCGCGGAAAATGATCCTCTGTTACCTGTCTTTTGCATTAGAAGTAAACGTTTGGGTTGAACAAAAACCTTTTTTTCGGTCCTCTGTGTAATACGTGATTCAGACAAATTGCGAGTACAGGACATCTTTTTTTATTCCTTAAAGGACGCAGTAACCCGCGGAATACTTTCCTCACAGGCGAAACGTTCAATACTTGATGCCCCCACAAAACCGACAGTATCAGTATGTTCATTGATATACGCAGCATCAGGTGCTGTAGCGATTGGTCCACCATGTGACAAGCAGATTACATCCGAATTCTGTGACTTTGCTGCATCGCATATTTCCTGTACACGTACTGCTGCATCTGCCAGAGTAAAAGCAGTTTCTGCACCTATCGTACCGCCTACCGTCGTGTTCATGTGTGCAATTATAACATCTGCTCCTGCTTTTGCCATCTCTTCTGATTCTTCTGGATTAAAAACATAGACTATCGTAAACAAGTCCATCTCATGGGCAATACCAATTGTCTCAACTTCTTTATAAAAACCCATACCTGTTTCTTCAAGTGTTACCCGAAAAGTGCCGTCAATCACTCCAACAGTAGGAAAGTTATTGACCCCATCAAAACCTACATCGCGAACCTGTTTAAGAAAGTTACTCATACGTCGTGTAGGATCGGTACCATTCACACCAGCAATAACAGGTGTTTCATTAACTACAGGCAATACCTCACGTTCACCCATCTCCATCACAATAGCATTCGCATCACCATAGGCTAATAGACCAGCACATGACCCAAATCCCGACATTCGATAACGTCCAGAGTTGTAGATTACAATCAGATCCGCCCCACCCTTCTCAGCGAATTTTGCTGTAATACCTGTACCTGCTCCAACAGCAAGTAAATTATTTCCTTTATCTAACTCCCTCCTTAATCGATCTAAGACTTCATCTCGTGTATAATCTGGCATTCAAAATTCCTTTCTTAATGTATATCAGACGTAGATTGTCAATCATCAGAATGAGTCTTCTGATTTAATCAAATACCTATTGCTGATGACTGACCGCTGAGAACTGAAAACTACTCATCCCTTGATTTTGCTTGTAAACGTGCTGCCTCACCAGGATTTCCAATATGCATTGTATTGTAAGCCTGATCGGAGGATTTGAAAGGACCAACACCTTTATGTCCATGCCAATCGCCTTGATTCATTATCGGGTTTGACAATCCAGTTTCTTTCTCGCGTTGAAGTATCCAGTTCTTCATTCGTGTTTCCAAAACACTCACGATATCGGGATGTTTTTCAACTAAATTGTCGTTTTCATCGGGGTCAGTAATGAGGTTGTAA
>VYFM01000668.1:5299-7538 GCA_009842375.1 Candidatus Poribacteria bacterium
TGTAAAGCTCAACCGGAGGTTTGTAATGAAAATCAGGTTCAAGTGCGACGATGAGCTTCCATTCAGGTGTTCTCCAACCGTGTTTACGCATCCAAGTACATTCTGTAATGTAAAATTCACTTTCAAAAGATGAGACTTCACCATTAATTAGAGATGTTAGACTCATACCATCAAATTCAATATCAGTCTCTATACCCGCTAACTCAAGGATCGTAGGAACAAGGTCTTTATGTTGATTATATCCTGAGACTCGTTTTCCAGCAGGAATCTGTCCAGGATACCGAATAATTAGTGGCACATGTAGCGTCACATCGTAGAGTCCATGATGATCGAACCAGCACTCGTGGTCATATAGGGTTTCTCCGTGGTCTCCGTTGATTATTATGATAGTATCATCAAGAACACCGCGTGTTTCAAGTGCATTAAAAAGGGCCTGAATACATGCATCCATATAGGCAATGGCACCGTCATATTGGGCAATAACATAGTCTTTATCTGTTATCCCCACCGGCATCCATGATGCAAAGTAATCGCAGAACGGTTTGAATGACATGACTGGTTCCATAGATTTATTATTCGGATCACACTCATCACCATGGTAGAACGTCCGTTCATAAGGGGCGGGTGGTAAATATGGTGAATGTGGATCCATGTGTCTCAGGAACAGAAAGAATGGTTTTTCATCATTTTGGTCTATCAACCGATTTAGTTCAGGAAGTGTGGTTTTGTTAAGATTTTCAGCTTTAGGACTACGTCCGGATTCGTCAGGTCCCCATCCCGCAAAATCAAGATAGGTATCAAATCCGCGCCCACTTGGTCCACCGAATCCTACACAAGTTGTATCATATCCTTCTTCTTTAAGTATTTCCGCTAAGGTTTTTACCTCTTCGCGAAGTGGTCCCTGATGTCTAAGTGCTACAACTTGTGTACTAAAGGTATCCATTCCAGTGAGCATAGATGCATAAGCACTTGTTGTTGGTATGTGCGCACTGTATGTTTTTTCAAAGAGTGTTCCACCCTCAGCAAACTTATCAATATGAGGTGTTGTTAGCCTATCATACCCATAACAACTCATGTGTGTCGCGAGAAGAGAATCTACTCCCATCAATACTATATTCGGTTTTTTTGCCATGTTCATATACTCCTTTACAGACTAATTCCTATTTCAAAGACCATTTCTAATATGTCCTATTCCTTTTCCCAATCCTTATGCCAAACAAGCGTATTCTGCACATCGTTGTCAAGCACATCACCGACTGTGAGTGAGTTAAAATAAGGTTCAGGTAAGATGTTCCTTTTTCCATTGAAAGTACATCCATCAGGCATAAATCCACAAGTCATCGCACGACGATGTGAGAAAGTCATGTTTGCACCTGCGCCATGTGCGGTTAATCCGTTATGCCAAACCATTGATCCAGCTGGACACGGTGCAGACTGCGGTTCAAGTTCTTTCCACTCAGGATAGACATCAAACAATGCACCAATGTTCTCTCCGATACCTACATTGTCAAATCGCGCAGACTTATGAGTTCCGGGTAAATACCACATACACCCGTTTCCCAATGTAGCATCATCTAATGCAACCCAAAAGGACACGGCATCATGTGAATCAAATGACCAGTACGGAACATCAAGATGCCAAGCAGTTGGGTTACCGTTCGGTGGTTTTATCAATGCTTGGTCATGCCAAATCCGCATTCCATCCGTTCCAGCTAATTGCGTTGCCATTCGACCTATTTTGGGGTCGTGTACCAACTTTCTCATACCAGTATGTGTGTCTGATAGTCGTAAGCACTGAGTAAATACTCTCGCATAAAAATTTGATGGATCCAATTGATTTGTCATCAATTCAACTGAGCCACCCAGACGTTCAGTTACTGCTTCGTCGGTACATCTACGCCATTCTGCAAGTTCCTCTGCATCAAGGAAATTTTCTATTACAAGGTATCCGTTTTCCTGATAAAATTCTATTTGTTCCGCGGTGAGTTCGTGCCGCATCTCCACATTCTCCTTTACATCCAACGGGTCTTATTTCAGTAGAATTTCAATATCGAAATCCACAAATCTTTTACAATTATCGTATCATGTATAGAGAAATTAGACAAATGAATTTTAGAGTCTTGAAATATAATCGTTACCTCTCAGTTTATTTTATTATAGTTATAAATTTAAATTGTATTTTAGAATGAAAAATGTTATATTACATTTACCTAAATATGTAAATACAGCAATATAGTTT
>VYFM01000355.1 GCA_009842375.1 Candidatus Poribacteria bacterium
ATATTGGCATATAAATTGCTTATCTATCATTAGTATGAAATAACTTAGAAGTGATTCGACGATTTTGGCACAGAACTTGCTTAATAACTTACAACAATCATATTAGAATAAAAGGAGTAGAAAAATGGCAAATATGACACGCAAACCAATAGGAAATCTCTTCAACCTTCATAATGAAATGGGAAGGCTTTTCGGTGATTTACTTTCATCCCAAGAAAACGATGTGGATACAGAAAATGCTTCTTGGATACCCACAGTTGACATCTCTGAATCAGAAAATACCTATGAAATTCACGCAGAACTACCAGGGGTTACTGAGAATGATGTGAATATATCAGTCACCGATAACCTGCTTACCATCAAAGGTGAGAAACAAGTGCAAGAGAATACTGACAACAAAAACTACCATCGTGTAGAAAGAAGGTACGGGAGTTTCAAAAGAAGTTTCACATTACCTCGCCTTGTGAACACCTCCGAAATCAAAGCAGGCTTCAAGGATGGTATTTTGAGTTTAACAATCCCAAAGGCAGAAGAAGCAAAACCGAAGGAAATTCAGATATCGGTAAACTCTTAACCCAGCAATTGAGTGTGCCTAATTTACTGAATATCATATTAGGCATACCAAACAAATACTAATGTTGACCAACATACAAAAGGAGAAAAAAAATGACATATTTGACTTTACGCAAACCCGTAGTAAACCCATTCCGTCTATTTAGTCCACCGTTCATCGGTTATCAAACAGCACCTGTAAGGGATGCTTACAAATGGTATCCATCAACAGATATATCCGAAACGGATGACAATTATGAAGTTCGGGCTGAGTTACCAGGTGTTCCTATGGAAGATGTACACATTTCTGTCAAAGACGGTTTATTGACAATCAAAGGTGAAAAACGGCAGGAAAATGTTGGCGATACTAATAACTACAAACGGGTAGAACGGAGATATGGCAGTTTCGAAAGAAGTTTTACGCTTCCTCCAAAGGTTGATGTAGACAATATAAAAGCCGAATTCAATGATGGTGTTTTAACACTTGCCATCCCTAAACCTGAAGAGGTGAAACCGAAAGAAATTCCAATCACCGTCCATGCAGAAGTAAGTGCTACACAAGAAAACTAAACAGCCAACACTAATCAATCGATAGGGTTGACATGTATATCGTGTCAACCCTATTCGTTTTTAATTCTATATCCGAACATTCTGTTAGGATAGTTGTCTAAGTAAGTGAAGAATAAAAATTATATTTAAAAATAGCAAGGAGAATTGAATGAGAAATTCACCACAACAAGGTCCCAGAGGACCAAGGGGACATCGTCACTCAGAAGGTAAAGGTCCGAGAAGACATCGTCCACCAGAAAATAGAAGTTCTGGTCCTGGAAGAAGACATCGTAGACCAGACGAAGGTAGGAGACAGGGACCACCCGCACAAGTAGGACGAAATAGGAGAAACCGTCCATTAGAAAGGCGGATGAATAATAGACATTCCTCAAGACGTCGAGGCAATCGTCAACGTTCACCGCAAGCGAACTTTGGACCCCATCATCCGCGAAATAGAAGAAGAGGGAAATCGATTTGGAATCCACCCATTGAATTGACTGTTTTTGATGATAGGTTTGAGGTGTTAGTCGAGCTCCCTGGTGTTTCCAAAGACGACATCAATGTTTCCGTAACCGATAGATTTCTCAAGGTAAAAGGAGAAAAACAGCGGAAACAAACTGATGAAAATCATAAATTCCGTAGATCTGGATTGAAATACGGTAAATTTAAACGGGTACTTCCACTTCCTCCACCTGCTAATGCAGATGGAATTACTGCGGAATTTAAGGATGGCATATTATCTGTAATGATTCCAAAATCGGAAGATGCTAAATCTAAAGATATATCCATCAACGCAGACGCGTAGATGAATATCACACAATAGATTGGGCATATACTCAATTATAGATGGATGGAAAGGCTAGTGCTGTCAAGCACCAGCCTAATTTATTTTCCAACAATACACGTCTACTCAATTTTATCATCTTGTTCTTTGAACACACCTATATATAGAAGTGCGGCAAGCACACCCCCCACAAACGGTCCGACTAAATAAAGCCATAGATCAACATAATTCCCCGCTGCAATTGCCGGTCCCAATGTTCGTGCTGGATTAAGAGACGCACGGGTCAATGGACCACCCATCAGTATAAGAAAAATCAAAGTTAATCCAATAGCAAGTCCAGCAAAGTTTCCTGCTTTCCCACTTACGTCAGTATTAAAAATCATATTGACAAGGAAGAATGTAAGTATTATTTCAACAAACAAACCCATTATCGGAGTGACTGTAAAGGCACCACCCGTTTCCACGGTTGTTAAAACCGTCACACCGAGATCAGTTTCCATCGGTAGGATTACTCTGAGCATCAATGCACCGGCAATACCTCCAGCAAATTGAACAATCCAATAACTAATAGCAACAGACCATTGGATTTCCCCTGCTACCAAAAGTCCAAGTGTTACAGCAGGATTGATATGCGAACCGGAAATATGTCCATAAGCATATATAAAACCCACCACCACAAAACCGTGGGCAAGTGCAACTTCTAAAAGACCGCCAACATTTATTGCTAACGCACCTGCACCAATAAAAATAAGGGCAAATGTACCGATAAATTCCGCAACCAAATATCGCAAATTCATGTAACCTATAGATGACTCAATGAGTCCACTTCCTTATAGCATTCTGTTTATATTCATTCAGCTTATTCTGTTATCGTTATATTTTCCATCGACTTTGGAATTGTTCAACCATTGCCTCTGGTCCCCCGTGCTGCCCCAAGAATTCCAAAAATGCTTGGTAAAGTCTACTTGCTTCATCAGTATCTGTCTCGAACCGATTCTTCAGCTGGTCCGGATCCGATGGCAGATGAAACAGACTTTTTGGAGCACCTTGATTTTCTAACAACAGTGACCAAGTGCCATCCGTAACACTCCCGTGAGGACTACCTCCGTCAGGACTCCATCCACCACCCCACGCGCCGTGTGTAATGGCATAACCTCTGCCCTTCTCGGTATCTCCCATGATTATCGGTAGTAGACTATGACCTTCAACCTGATTTCCGCGCTCTGCACCAAAAAAGTCAATAACAGTTGCAGGTATATCAATAATACTTGCGATCGCATCAGTCTGACGTGGTGTTGCATCAGGATGATATATAAGGAGTGGTATATGCACTACCTCCTCATACATACTGAGATTTTTAGCAATTAGACCATGTTCACCAAGTAAGAATCCGTGATCTGCCATGAAGAGCACCATCGTATTTTCCATTAACCCCATGTAATCAATCTTGTTCAACAAATGTCCAATCCAGTTATCCACAAGACTCGCTTCAGCACGATATAAGGCATTGAGACGTTGGGTTGTGCGTTCATCCATCTTATTCGGTCCATAAGTTGGATATATAGGTTCTGGTCCATCGTAATCATCAGAATCAAATCGTCTAATATACCAATCAGGCACATCCCACGGTTCGTGTGGATCAAACGTGTCTACCATAAGATAGAAGTTCTCGTGTTTATAATTCCGTTCCAACCAGTCACAGGCAGTTTGCATAGTTTGTGCTACAAAGGTATCTCCTTCATTTCTCCTGAAATCTGCATTTTTGAGATGGTTGCTCAGTCCAGGTGGTAAATTGTTCGGATGTGGTCGTGTATGTTCACGATACCGTAAGGCTACATCAGAATCAAAATCGTAGGGTTGCGTCTCTAATAGATCAGATTCCTGTCCACGAATCCATTTCCATCCTGTAAAACCTCTGTTATACAGAAATCCGTTGTTCAGATGGTGCGGTGTATCAGCAATCATCATACTAACCACACCTGCTTTTGTAAGAGCATTTGCAATAACAGGCACGTTTCCTTTAAGCGGCTCCCAACCTCGACGACATATACCTACCTCACCTGTCACCAAATCCCCACGAATAGGCACTGTAGGAAAACTACAGACATAGGCTTTGTTAAAAACAACGCATTTCTCAGCGAAAGCATTAAGGGCGGGACTATACCCTTTCCCGCCAAATATTTCTAAATTATCTCGTCTAAATGTATCTGATATTATATGGATGAAATTCACATTCATTTCCTCTTTTATTATAAATTTATGATGTATCGTAATGATACAGAATATAGTTTATTATATAGATTATATCGTATTTGTGCTTTCATGTGGTGTTTCATCTTTATCTCGTTCAGCAATCTGCACGACAGCCGGTAGTAAACCGTATATACACCAAAACGGTACACCGATAGCATCCCCGTTCAAAAGATTATTTACGATGAAATGCACCATCAATGAGATTTCTGCTGCCATAAGACCGATGATAATGGAACGGAAAAATCCATCATCAATTCGTTTGAGCGCACGAAAACCGTATCGTAGAAATGCAAAGTTGAGCCATATCCACACGACCAACCCGACAATTCCTAATTCTGCCATTACCTGTAAATATTCACTATGTGCACCTAACTGATATTGTGCCACATAACTGCCCACCAGTGCAACATCCTCTTCATAAAGCATTGCAAAAGCACCATACCCCTTGCCCAAAATAGGGTTATCAAGGAACATGGTAACTGCTTGTCCCCAACGAAGCAGTCGAGCTCTGTTGGATGCATAGTTGAGATCTATAGATGTTGACACCCGCTCCACAACCGAAGTATAAACACCCGGTAAACTTAAACATACCAGCAAGACGAGACAAGCAGTCCCGATAAACAACACCTTTTTTTGTGTTACCCCTTTTCCCAATTGCACTAACATGATTCCTACAGCCACAATAACTGAGACCCAAACACCGCGTGAGAAACACA
This sequence comes from Candidatus Poribacteria bacterium, assembly GCA_009842375.1. GTDB lineage: Bacteria > Poribacteria > WGA-4E > WGA-4E > WGA-3G > MSPOR6. The sequence goes on from VYFM01000355.1 coordinate 4,855, forward strand.
TAATTAGACCCAAACCGAAACAGACAAACAACCCTATCCATAAAATCCTGTCATAACGTTGATTGTCAAATAGTAGACGACTTAAGGAAATTAAAAAAAAGATTGCTGTAAATGAGCCATAAACCGAGTAATTTGTGAACGGAGAACTCCGATAGGCACTTGTCCACTGCCACTGATCTATATGAAAAATCAACACGATAACTGTCCATATAACTGCTATCGCAGCACTTGGAAAAGTAGATATAAATAGTCGTTTCAAACTTTGACGATTCTTTATCAGATCAAACACTACTAAACTAAACATCGTATAAGTAGCATATCGTAAAGCCCCTTTCAACGTGCCAAATAGATCTGGTGTATTGATTGCAGACAGAAACGTAATGAAGATAAAACAAATGAGGGGTAGTAAGAATGGAAAAGACGGACTATCTTCCCGTTTTCCAAGCACGTAATCAACTATCTTTTTCATCCAATACACAACAGTCAGCATACCTAACAGAGGTTCTGTTGGAGTTTGTATTTCAAGGAGTTGAGGGATAATATACCGAAAGGAAAAAGGTAGGCAGATTAACAGGATATAGAGTGCCAACTCCATGCCAACACATACGAAGGCACCAGCAGCAGCCAATAGACATAAAACAGCAAGCGGAGTCTCTGAATATTGCCCGAGGATTACCCCAAACACGATGCAAACGATAAATGGTAAGATAAAGTTTGCTTGCTTCAAGGACATGTATTTATACGATCAAAACTGTGTTTTGACTCCAAGTCCAATCGCAGTTCCATCCAAAGTTATATTCAGTGGGAGAGTTCCTGTGGTTTCTATAGTTTTCAGGATTCGTTTGAATTCTATCGTGATAGTTGCGTTATTCCCTATAGATGCATGAGTATCAGGATTAGGTTTCCATTGGAATAACTCTATACCTGTAAATACATATCCAGTTGTGCTTGAACCGCTATTGGAAATCCCAAAGCCTTGTTGTTCAAGTAAGTCTACCATATTACCACTAAAATTTGCCCTTAATATACCAATTCCTGCACCGAAATAGATTGGAAGATATTGATATAGAAAGACAGGACGATAGATTAACTGATATGAAATTGGCACAAGGGTGGCAGTGATAGACAGAGGGTCTTGTCCCGGTGATTGGAGTTCAGCACTCCAATATCCAATTTCCAACCGAGAATCAAGTTCTGGTATATGTTGTAGAACAAGTGATAGTGTTGGCATCATTGCTACAGGTGGATTGGATATTCCAATATTCTGAAGAACATTGTTCAAATCACCTAATCCCGGTTTGTAGGAATAGATCGCTAACTGTAGAGACGATGTTCGGATGTGTTGTCCCCATATATTGTGTATAAATGGTGACGAATCTGTCTCCTGAACATCAGAAGGATGTGCATGTGAAATACCTGATATTGTGTATAAGATGAACAGTATTACTAACAGATAACGCATAATTTAATCATTTTCATAGATTTATTTCGTTCATTTCAACTTAATCAGGTAGTTCACGAAACATGATGCAATAGTGGTAAAAAATTAGGATGTCCCAAATCAGGACATCCTAACAACACTGGACGGGATTTCACGGGGACAAATCACATAAGATGCAAATTTACATCATAGAACCGGATGGGTTCAAAATAACTTCTACCCGACGGTTCATAGCTCTTCCTGCAGTTGTGTTCTGCGACGCTACCGGGTCAGTGTGTGCTTTGCCAACTGCTTTGATTCTTGCAGCGTCAACGCCTTTACTTGTGAGATATTTAACTACAGAATTTGCACGTGCTTGTGATAGATCCCAATTACTACGGAATCCACCCCGTAAAACAGGTGTTCCATCTGCATGTCCTTCAACAAGAATCTCTGCATCTGGATTTTCCATAATCTGACCGATGATTCCATCAAGCATCTCTTTCCCTTTACTTGACAGACCTGTTTGACCACTTCCAAATGAAACTGTAACCAATAACGACGGTTTCGAGGCTGCTTCTGCTTTTAACTCGGTGATGTCCTCTAAGATAGAAGCAATTTGTGCCATGGCTTTCTTCAAATCCATCCCTTGTGAATTCAAGCTTTTGGCAAGATCCATTACCTCTTTTTTGATCTTAGCATCTTCGGCTTTGGCAAAATCATTAGATTCTTTTCCCTGCTTATCAATAACTTTTGACAAGTCAGCACGAAGCTTCGCGTTTTCTTCTTTAGTGTTTTGATTCGCAGCAGCGATTGTATCAGCATCTCCTTGCTGTGATGCAGCGATTGCCTCATCCTTCGCTTTAGAGATAGCCTCCATTGTATCCTTATTATTCTGATCAACCTTTGCATCCAGTGTTGAAATCTGATTCTTTATTTCTGTGGTGGATTGGTCAATCTGTGCAACGTGTTCATTTTTCCACATATTAAACTCTTCTTGGCTTAACTTACCACAACCAATGACGGTAATGGTAACAACCAAAAAAGCAACGACAATAAGTGTTCCTCTGGTTTTCATGGAATTCCTCCAAAAAATTGATGCGTAAACTGAGTAATATATTGATTTCACATTGTATGTGTC
>VYFM01000356.1 GCA_009842375.1 Candidatus Poribacteria bacterium
TGCTCACTCCGACCTACAGTTTATTATGACGATTTATCAATTAGAAATGGTATAACCCTGAACAGATATGGTTTCACTTGACAAGTCAAGTTCCGTTTGGTAAATTATTCAATCAAATATGTATCAGAAAATGACAATGATACTGAATACATGCTGATTCACATTTGAGATAACAGGAGAACTGCTACTTTGAAAATAACAGATGTCAAAACTATCCTGACCGCTCCCAATGGGATTCGACTTGTGGTTGTAAAGATTGAGACAAGTGAACCCGGTCTATACGGAATCGGTTGTGCTACCTTTACGCAACGCCCATTGGCAGTTGCAACTGCTGTTGACGAATACCTAAAACCCTTTCTGATTGGGAAAGATCCAACCAACATAGAGGACATTTTCCAGACAAGTTTCGTTAGTTCATATTGGCGGAATGGACCAGTCCTGAACAACGCACTCAGTGGTGTAGATATTGCATTGTGGGACATCATGGGCAAACGCGCAAACATGCCTGTCTATCAATTGCTTGGAGGTAAATGTCGGGAAGCAGCAACGCTCTACGCCCATGCAGGAGGTGGAAATTTTGAGGACGTAGAAAACAGTGTCAGACGGTATATGGAACAAGGGTATCGTTATGTCCGCGCACAAGTCGCAATTCCAGGATATACAACCTATGGCGCAGGTGGGGGAAAGCGGAGTTCTCCAGCATTTGAACCCACACCTTATGTCAATACAGTCATCAAACTTTTTGATCATCTGAGGACGAAATTGGGAGACGAGGTTGAACTATTGCACGACGTGCATGAACGGATTCCCCCTATCCAAGCAATTAATCTGGCAAAAGGATTGGAACCGTACAACCTGTTTTTCCTTGAAGACCCATTTGCACCAGAGGACGTTGACTATTTTCAACTGATGCGCCAACAGACGAGTATCCCAATCGCAATGGGAGAGTTATTTAACAATCCCAATGAATATGTCAATCTAATCAAAGATCGTCTAATTGATTTCATACGAGTACATATTTCGCAGATCGGTGGTATCAGTCCGGCTCGTAAACTCGCTGCGTTTTGTGAATTCTTTGGTGTACGCACTGCATGGCATGGACCCGGTGATGTATCACCTGTTGGACATGCAGCAAACGTTGCATTAGATTTAGCTTGTTATAACTTCGGAATTCAGGAACAGCACGTATTTGGAGAGAATACAAAAGAGGTTTTCCCAGGATGTCCAGAAATTAGAGACGGCTGTTTTTGGGCAAATGAAGCACCAGGACTTGGCATTGATGTTAACGAGGAACTCGCAGCAAGGTTCCCATTCCCAGAACATCCTCTGAACGGTGGTTGGGCACCAGTTCGACGAATGGATGGTACAGTTATACGACCATAGGTTTTACACCAGATGAAGTGTTTCATAATTATTGTAGTGACAATTTGGATTAATCTTGCACACGCTGACATACAATTTACACGAATCACGGATGAAGCAGGGATCCAATTTCGACATTTTAATGGTGCTACAGGTGAGAAACACTTTGTGGAAACGATGGGAGGTGGTGCCGCTTTCTTCGATTACAATAATGATGATTACTTGGATATATATCTGGTGAACGGTGCACCACTCACAGGGAAAACACCGGATGCACAACCTACAAATCGTCTCTATAGAAATAATGGAGACAGCACTTTCACCGATGTGACACATCACGCAGGTGTTGGAGATACAGGTTATGGAATCGGGTGTTGTGTCGCAGATTACGATAATGATGGCTACCGAGATCTTTTTATTACTAACTTCGGCAAAAATGTCTTTTATCGCAATAACGGTGACGGCACTTTTTCTGATATATCAAAGCAGGTAGGAATAACAGATGAATCGCTTTTTTCTGCCGGGTGTGCCTTCGCGGATTATGACAATGACGGATGGCTTGATTTAGTTGTTGTAAACTATGTAATACTTAATTTGGAAAATGCCCCAGATTGTTCACAAGACGGTATTCCTGCATATTGCAGACCAGAGGAATTTTCACCCGCACCTGATCGACTTTACCGCAATAACGGAGATGGCACTTTCACCAACGCCACACAGGAAGCGGGAATTACCTTACTCGGTAGAGGTCTCGGAGTAGTCTGGACAGATATTGACAACAACGGTTGGCTTGATCTTTACATCGCAAATGACAGAGAAGCAAACTTTCTTTACAAAAATAACCGGGATGGCACATTCACTGAAATAGGTGAATTAATCGGAACTGCTCGAAATGAACACGGGGATGCTGAAAGTAGTATGGGAATTGACACTGCAGACTATGATAATGATGGCGATCTTGATATGATTCTCACACATTACCAAGCTGAAACCAACACACTTTATCAGAATGACGGACACGGAGTCTTTTGGGATGTCACCGCGCAATGCCACATAGGGGAACCGACCCATTTACCGTTAGCATGGGGTACAGGTTTTGTGGATTTTGATAATGATGGTTGGCTTGATCTCTTTTTCGCAAATGGACATCTGCACGATAACGTTGAACTATTACAAGAAGTAGGAGTCTACAAACAACAAAATCAACTCTTCCACAATAGTGGGAATGGAATATATACCGACATTACGAATAAATGTGGAAACGGATTACAAATTGAAAAATCCAGTCGTGGTTCCATCTTTGGTGATTATGATAATGATGGTGATATGGACATTCTGGTCACCAATATAGGTGATACACCAGATCTTCTACGGAACGATACACCCTCAATTAACAACTGGATAACTATCAAGTTGATCGGTAAGAAATCAAACCGAGATGCTATCGGTTCAAAGGTGACATTACAGTATGCTGAAACATCAAAAATCATAGAAATAAAAAGCGGTGGAAGTTATCTCTCACACAACCAGTTTCAACTCCAGACTGGGTTAGGCACAGCAAAAATGGTTGACCAAATAATTGTAAATTGGCAAAATGGTGTTAAAGATGTGATAAAAGATGTTCAATCTAATCAACGTTTGACTATCAAAGAAGGAAATGGTATCATTTCGCCAAAACGTTAATTGTTTGAAATAGGAGGAAAATCAAGTGAATATGAGATTATGTCTGTTTAGTATCGTAGTTGTTCTCATCCTCGTTGCGAGTCCTTATGCAATCGGAAAAATAGACCAAGACTCCGTTGCAGGTCTATGGCTTTTTGAAGAAGGGGGTGGAGATGTTGCGAAGGATAGCTCCGATGCTGGAAACGATGGCACTATTGTCGGACCCAAAAAATGGCAAGAAGGAAAATTCGGTAGAGCACTGGAATTCAACGGCAATGATGTATATGTTGAGGTGGCAGCAAATGACAGCATCATTCTTGAGGAACTAACCATAGTCGCATGGACAAACCTAAAATCCTCACAAGGAACGCGTTGGCAATCAATCATGATGCGTGGACAGAATCCTCGAAACTATCTTTTGGCTGTTGATAAAGACACACAAACGCTTCAATTAAGTGTTACCAAAGGAGCAGCAGGTGCGTGGGGAGGTACAAGGGGTGGTCCAGTTATCACAGACGGTGATTGGCATCATCTCGCTGGTGTTTTTGGAGAAGATGGTTTTGTCATATACACTGACGGTATAGAGACAGGTAGACAAGCGTATGAAAAACCAAGTCTTGATGCTGATCCCTCACGTATGCGGATAGGTGATGGGTCAAACGGTGGACACCAATGTGAAGGTTTGCTGGACGAAGTTGCGTTATTTAACGTCCCGCTTCCACAGGAAGACATTGAGAGCATTATGAACGATGGACTTGAAAGAGCGACTGGGTTCCTCGCTGTTGAACCTGAAAATAAGTTGACAACAATTTGGGGCAAACTCAAAACTGGATTATAAACTACTTCCGACGACTACGGATCTCTTTTAATCCTTCTTGATAAATAGGGTTTTCAGGATCAAGTTCAATCGCTTTCAAAACTGCAGCTTCTGCCGCATCATATTTACCGTGTTTATAACACAACCATGAAAGTGTATTGTAGTACGGTGCTGAGGTAGGTGATAATTCTGTTGCTCTACGGGCAAAATCAATCGCTTTATTCAAATCTCGATTGTGTTGTCCGTATAGATATGCAAGTCCGTGGTAAGCACTTACCATCTCTGGCTTCAGTTCAATAGCACGTCTATAATGTTTTTCTGCGGAATCAAATCTTCCATCTGTTGTATAAAGCGTACCTAACATCAGATGCGATTCTGGATAATCCGAATTATAGGTTAAGGCACGTTTAAATTGCTTTATTGCCAATTGTGCATCACGATTCTGCATATAAGCAATACCCAGATAATGGTATATCTCATCTGTTTTCAATCCGAGTTGAACGGCACGATTGTAATGTGTGATTGCTCCTAAGATGTCACCCAACTCCAAAGAAATTCTACCTAAACCAGAAGATATATACGCAATATCTATATCTGATGTACTATATTTACTGATACGTTGAAATTCACGTCTTGCCTCCTCATACATTTCATATTTTAGGTAGGTATTCGCGAGTTTGACTATAGCCTCTACTTTATTACCAGCATCCGCAGCAAAAACGGCTTCAAGATGTTTCTGAATGTCTATGTCCACTTTCTTGAGAGCATAGAACCGTTCCATTGCATTTTCTGCTTTTTGCACATCTCCAATCTGTCGGTAGCATCGAGCAAGTTGATAGTATGCGTTTGGCATCGTTGGCGATATTGCCAATGTCTTCTGTAATGCAGAGATTGCTGCCTGCCAATCTTGTGTGCGGCTATATAACACGCCAAGGTGAAAATATGCATCAGCGAAATTTGGATCACGAGAAATTGCTTGCTGGTGCGCAGCAATCGCTTTCTTTATCTCCCCACGTCCAGCATAGATTTTACCAAGGTTATGTTGAGCCTTGGAAACACCTACTGTGTCTTGATCCACTACATTTTCATAGAATTGAATTGCCTTATCAAACTCTCCCTGTTGATATGCAATATACCCTAATCCAATGAATGCTTGTGCTTTTACAACATGGTTTTGCTGACCAAATTCTCCTTGTCTAACTAAACGAAGCACCTCCTGATATATGTGCATCGCTTCTGTATAGCGACCAAGTTGCGAATAAGCATATCCTATACGGACGAGGGACTTTCCAGTTGGAGGAGTGTTCTTAAAATATCTGATTGCTTGTTCATAATTGCCATATTGTAATGCCTCTTCTCCCAACTCATAAGCATTTTGAGAATAGACAAACTGCACACTGCCAAAATAGAGACATACTGCAATGACTTTCCAATAGTGTTTTCTCATCATTATTGTATAGAAACCGCACAAGATAGTCAAAACTATGACTATTTTCAAAGTAATACCTAATTAACGAGATTTATCTTATTTTTCGACGGTAGTCATAATAAACTGTAGGTCGGAGTGAGTGAAACGAAGTCCGACACGTATAATTTCATTGGGTTTCCCATGTCGGACTTCGCTTACGCTCACTCCGACCTACAAAATAATGATCCTTTATCATTTAGAAATGGTATTACAGGGCAATTTATAGGAACTACCAATCGAAACCCAAACGTTTTACTTCTGTCTGTAGAGATATTCCTGTTTTTTCTTTCACATCGTTCTGGATATATTCGACTAAGTCTAATACATCTGATGCAGTTGCGTTATCAAGGTTGAGAATAAAATTACCATGAACGGTAGAAACTTCTGCCCCTCCGATACGATGTCCTTTCAAACCGCAAATATCTATTAACCGTCCAGCAGAATCACCAGGAGGGTTTTTAAACATACATCCTGCATTCTCTTCAACAAAAGGTTGTGTTGTAGTTTTCTGCTTAAATAAGCCATTCATTTGTGCTGTAATGGTATCAACATCCCCCCGTTGAAGTATGAGGGTAGTACCAACAACACAGAAATAGGCATCCAGTCCACTATTACGATATTCAAAGTTCGCTTCGTTCTGGGTCAACTTTACGAGTTCACCTGTATCACTCATCACAGTGACATCTGTGACAACATCACCAAAACAACTCCCCCATGCACCAGCGTTCATAATAAGTGCACCACCAACAGCACCGGGAATTCCGAGTGCAAACTCGACACCACTTAAACCGCTTTTAGACATCAATTTAGATAGACTCGGTAATGGATGTCCTGCACCAACATTAACAACATTACCATCCACCTCCAGTTCTGCTAATTCTCCTATTAGTTTAACACAAATACCATTGAAACCCTTATCACTTACCAGTAGATTCGAACCTCTCCCTATGACTGCTACAGGAACATCCCATTTACGGTGAAAATGTGCTAACGCAGTTAATTCGTCTATCGTACTCACCTCTATATATACTTCTGCTTCTCCACCAATGCCAAAGTGTGTATGTTTTGAGAGAGGTTCTTCAAATCTAAGTCGTGTGGGGTCGGTGACAACTGTCGAGAGTGCGTCTTTCCAGTCCATCATGTCCATCCTTTTTCTCAATTATAACATGATATGTTAGTATGTATCAATGTCTGGATTAATCCTTGTGTTTAGGCTGAAACAAATGAGTTTGGTGCGTAAAGAATTAAAACGAACCTTTTTTCAATAGACTTGACTAAACAAACGAAACGATATTGAAACACTCTTTCAGCAACGACATTTTGCTATCCAGTAGAGAGTTAACACAATCACTATATTTGGAACGACAGTCTTGACATATATCAAGGTTTTCAGATTCCGCATAGGAGAAACAGATGAAACATAAAATTGTAGCACTCAGCGCAATTGCACTTATGATAGTATCCGGTCTTTTTGTATTTGAACATGTAACGTCGGCACAACGTCCCGATAGGAACACACAACCTGGACAGGGACAACGTGGTCAACGTCCTGATGGAAACAGAGGCAATAGAGGTATGATGGATATAAATAATCTAATATCTATCAATCCAGTATCTATAGTTGAAAATTCTTGGACAGATTTAACGTTTAATGTTGGCGTAGATGATGAAACGCTCATAAAGGCACGTCCTATCTATGAAGCTACTCGCAAGAATTTTCAGATGAAGATGAAAGAAATAATTGGAAAACATTCTCCAAAGGTGACAGAGGCGTTTGCAGCTGGTGACCAGCGCGCTGCATTCCAGAAACTACAGCAGATTCGGCAAGAGATAGATCAGGATCTGGGTGCTTTGCTCAAAAGCAGCGGCACAGAATTTCAAGGAAGTCTCAAAAATGTTATGAGCAAAGAGCAGATGACAAAACTCAACGAATTGACAAGAGAACGGCAAGCAAAAATGCAGCAACAAGAACAACAACGAACAAACAGATTCCGTGGTGGTGAAGGTGGGCAACGCGGACAAGGTGGACAACGCGGACAACGTCCTTCTCAATAAAGTTTAGATTTAAAAAATTGGGTCGGGTACTTTA
>VYFM01000250.1 GCA_009842375.1 Candidatus Poribacteria bacterium
CCTCAGTCAGTTACATCGGGCGGGGTGTTCACGGCCGCGAACATGAACGTTTGTCGGCCAGTCCAATGCCCTTGTCGAAAAGGCTGTTTATGCCGTCGCCAAGGAAACAGGCGGCGACGGATTCCATGCCGTCATTCATGGCCCCCTGGCATTGCCGGACTGAATTGAAGGAATACTCCCACAGGGAATCGGTATCCGTGCTATCCGCCTTTGCGATTGTCACCGGAGACGCAACCAAGGCAGCCAGAACAAGCACATTCTCGACCATCAAAATTTCTCTATTCATCTTTCTCAACTCCGAAGGTGCCCCAGATAACCTGTCCGGGAGTGGTGCCGGTGGCTGCCCGGCTGCCGTTGAACAAGCCCGCCGCTTCCTCGGCGCTCGGGCCGTAGAAATCACCCACGATGTCTCCCGCGAACCCCCGGGCGCTGGTTTCCGCCGGATTGGTCGGATCCGTGTCCCGTCCCGCCCATGTCGTGACGAACCGCCCTCCGGCTATGCTGCCTTCCGATATCGCGATTGAAGTCGTGTCCGGCAATTCCGACCATTCGCCGGGTAAGACATTATCATCGTCAACCCGTGTTCTGACAGATTGCATCCAAAGGGTGTCAACGTTCCCGCTGACCGTGAGGTCGTCAAGATCTGCTTCGAGGTGTATCCTGCCCCACAGCGCCCGGCGATTACCGGTTGCTCCCGGTCCGAATCGTTCGGGAGGCGTCCAGCTTGGATGCCCGGTAGTTGAATGAAAGCGCCCGAAGAAGTTTCCTGCATAGCTGACCGTTCCCATCGGGAGATCGGCACCAGTTCTGACTCCGTAAACGATTTGTCCTTCATATCCATAGGACGAATCGTCCTCTGCGAAGGACCAATAAGCAAAGCTGTGGTAATCCTCGTTCAAGGGGTTGTTGTCGGAACTGCGTGAGTCTGAATCCAGTTTAAAAACAATGTTTCCTACCTTGTGCTCCGATTCCGTATAGCGTCGCTCGGGTCCGGGCTCGGGTTCGTCGGTGAATTTTGCCGAAGGGAAATTGATTTCATATTCCTGCCCATCCACCACGAAAACGGCGGTGGCCCCACCATCTGCATGTTCGGTGATGGTGGATACGTGGGCTCTTGTGCTAAGTGAAGTGGTTCCGTCATCGCTCCCAGGTTGACCGTCGGTATCTATCCATACCCGCCTTATGGCTGTACCGAGAGCCGGGAACGGCGTGCCTTTCAGGCTGTCCACCGTGTCGGATGCACTTTGTGCGTACACGGGTGCTGTGGAACCCTCCCTGAAGGTCCCGGGGAGGGCATGTATCGGGGCAGTGTCTCCCCCCATACTTGCATCCTCATCGATCCGGAAGCTGGCCACCGCCGAATAGGATTCTCCAGGGGTTCCGCCAGACAGCCGGACGATCACATAGTTTCCCTTGTCCAGAATGGATTGGTCGATGACCACGATCCAGCTTCCGGCCATGCCGGGTATTTCCACGCCCCCGGCGTCGTAGACCCGTATGTCCGGGTCGGCGTTCCCGGACGTGCGGATCGTCAGCGTGCCCTCGCTTTCGATGCCCAACCTGAAATGGTCGACGTCGTCGGCCGAGTCGATTGTTCCCGATATGGCGGAATCGAGCGAAATGGCCGTGGCTCCGTCCGGCGTGTCCGAGTGGTCGTTGTTGCCGGCACTTCCATCGTCGTTTCCGCCTGAATCCCCATCGCCGGAGCCGGACATCGGGCTGCTGTCGCTGCCACCATTGTTATTGTTGCTTCCTCCGCCTCCGCCGCAGGCGGCCAGCAGCAGGCTAAGGACAAGGATGACCAGGGCCGAGCGGATCGAATTCGGCGAACAATGTTTCTGGCGTCGGTGTCTCATCATCTTCTCCCGTATTGGTTGGTTCCGCTAATCCGCTTTTCCGGAATCAAACCAGAGATACCAACCCATCCTCGATGCCCGGTCACGCGGCGGGAGGCCCGGGCGCTGCCGTCCCGACGGGAATTGACATCGGCCGGATCGCGCAGTATCTTTTCGGTTACACGGTCAGACGCGGATTTCCGGGTGCCGGGGGCGGAACCTTGAAATACAGGCCTCCCGCAGAGCGATGGAATCCGGCGTTTTGACTCCGTTAGAGCGGATTCCCGGAGTCAAACTGTTTTCGGGGCATGGACCGCACCCAGAATCCCCGGCCCACTCTTTCCCGGTCTCCCCGTTTTCCTTTTCTTCATTCGCGGGCACAGGCAGGTCTTCGACATCCGGATGATCTGCGGCTGCCGGCCGCCTTGCGGTTTCCTGCCCGTGCCGGAGCCTGGCCACCGGGCCACGCCGGGCGGATTCTCCCCTGGTATAACGGGCCGGCATCTCGGGCGACTTCCACCGTCCCGCCTGCTGGAGCTCCACCAGGCTCGCTCCGGCTCTTGCCAGACTCATCGCAGAGCCCACCCGGAGCGAATGACCCGAAACCCGGCCAGCGGCACAGGAACCGCACCGTTCGGTGATGATCGCCCTGGCCGAGCGGTCGGACAGACGTCCTCCGATGGTCCCGCCCTTCCTCAGTGAACGGAACACAGGGCTCCCCGGATCATCTCCACTGGTCCCGGCGGATTCCAGCCAGGCGTCCAGCACCGCCACGGTGCGGGGGCCGAGATAGCAGGTGGCTCCCGCACCCTCCTGGTCAGTCTTCGACCTGCGGATGTGAAGCACGGCAGAACCATCCGGGTCCCGTTCGATATCATCCAGGTTGATGGTCACCGCCTCCCCGACCCGAAGAAGTCCGTCCGAGGCCACCGCAATCAGGGCGGCATTCCGGATGCTCCGCAGGGTGTTTTCCCCCAGGGCTTCCTCCACCACCGCATCCGCCATCTCCCAGGTCACCCCGGCCACATGCCCGCGGCCCCGTCCAAGGGAACTCCGGCGGATGCCCGCCAGGGTTCTGCAGGTCACGGGTCCGGCGGGGTCCCCATGCCCGCACATCCGGCATCGGAACCGGGATGCGGCAACCGCCAGCGAGGCCGTCGATGCGGACAGGCCCCGGCCGTGAAGACGGGCGATCCAGTCGGCGAGCGCATGGTCGTCCAGGGGACGTCCATCAAACCATTCGTCCATTCTTTTCAAGGCTCTCCGATAGGCCCTGCGGGTATTCGGTGAAATGGAAGCACCGATCAGCTCCGAGATGGCGGGGTCATTTGTCTTCCGGATCGAACGGGACAGGGTGACGGCGGGGATCAGCGCCGCCTCGGCGGCTGAAAGGAAATCGGTCATGGGATTCAGGGTTCTGCATGGTTGGTCGGAATCCCGAAAGTAGGGGATGCAGGGCCGGGGAAAACCGGAAATCGAAAACCCCCGGCAGGTCCTGCCGGGTTACAATCCCGCCCTCATCCAGTCCGGAGCCCGATAAATCAGGCCATGCGCGGAAACCGCAGGACATGAAAACACGAGGGAACCGTTCACATCGCGGATGGACCCGGGCCGTCTTCGCATTTCCTCATGGGGCGTGCCGTCACTGCCACGCATCCTCCCACCCGGTCCTGCGCTGAGAGAAACCCCTTGCAGGTCTATATCCATCAGGGCCTGGACCCGGACAGGATTCCCAACTTCGCCAAGCTCCGGTCCCGGCTGGAAGCCGGGGACTTCCGCTCGGCCGAGGCCCGCAAGGTCGGGGACAACCTGTTCCGGGCAAGGCTCGACCGCCGGGACCGGGTTCTTTTCTCTTTTGCCCGATACGCCGGGGAAACCTGCATCCTGGTGCTGGAGCACATCCCCAACCACGACTATGCCAAGTCCCGGTTTCTTCGGCTGGGAGAGACGGTGGACGAGGTCGATGGGGTCGGTGAACCCGGTGATACCCAACCTCCGGCGTCCGAACCGAAAGATAAAACAGACCTGGCGTACGTGCCGGAAGATGGAAAAAACGGGCGTGGTTGTTTCCACGTGCTGGACAAGGTGATCTTCCTGGACGACGCCCAGCACGACGCCTTCTCGCTGGCGCCGCCGTTCATCGTCGTCGGCTCCGCCGGCAGCGGCAAGACGGTGCTGGTGCTGGAGAAGCTGAAGCAGGCCGTGGGGGATGTTCTCTACGTCACCCGCTCCCCTCATCTCGCCGACCGGTCCCGGGAGGCCTACTGCGGCCTCAACTACGGCAACGACGACCAGGAGGCGGGCTTCCTGTCCTATGGGGAATTCCTCGAAACCATCCGGGTTCCGCCGACCCGGGAGGTTTCCTTCGCGGAGTTCTCCGACTGGTTCTCGCGCTATCAACAGGCCACGGGCCTGAAGGACGCCTGGCGGGCGTTCGAGGAGTTCGGCGGGGTGATCACGGGCAACGCCACCGACATTCCGCACCTGTCCCTGGAGCAGTACGAAGGACTCGGGGTGAAGAGATCGATCTACCCCCCGGAGGACCGGGGCCGGGTCCACGCCCTGTTCCTCAAGTACCTTTCCTGGCTTCAGGAGTCGGGGCGTCATGACGTCAACCTGCTCAGCCACGAATACCTGGACCTCGTCGGGCCGGCGTGGGATTTCATCGTCATCGACGAGGCGCAGGACTTCACCAACGTCCAGCTGGAACTGGTCCTCAAATCCCTCCGGGATTCCCGGGGCTTCGTCCTGTGCGGCGACGCCAACCAGATCGTCCACCCCAACTTCTTCTCCTGGTCCGCCCTCAAGACCTTTTTATACTTCAGGAGGGACGGGACCGGGAACCCCGGAACCGGAGGAAACGGCCAGCCGGCCGAATCCCGGGAAAACGCCCGATCCGGAAGTTCAAAAGACCCGGAAGAACTCATCCGGGTGCTGACGACCAACTACCGGAACTCCCGGCAGGTCACGGAGACGGCCAACCGCATCCTGCGCCTCAAGCATGCCCGCTTCGGCTCCGTGGACCGGGAGAGCAATTTCCTGGTCACCAGCCATTCCGGGGTGGACGGCGGCGTGCTGCTCCTTCCCGACACCCCGGAAGTGACCCGGGAGATCGACGGAAAGACCAGTCAATCCACGCGCCACGCGGTGGTGGTGCTGCACCCGGAGCAGAAGGCCGGCGCCCGGGAGCGGTTCCGCACGCCCCTGGTGTTCACGGTCCAGGAGGCCAAGGGCCTCGAATACGACCACGTGATCCTGTACGGGTTCGTCTCCGGGGACGCGGACCGGTTCCGGGAGATCGTTCGCGGCGTGGAACCCGGACAGGTGCAGGCGGGAGAACTGGAAGACCTCCGGTACGCCCGCGCCCGGGACAAGGGGGACAGGTCCCTGGAGATCTTCAAGTTCCACGTCAATGCGCTGTATGTCGCCATCACCCGGGCGGTGCGCACCGTCTACCTGGTGGAGCCGGAACCCTCCCACCGCCTCTTCGACCTCCTCGGTGTTTTTCAGTTCAGTGGCGAGCTTGATCTGGAAGATGAGAGATCCAGTCTGGCGGAGTGGAGCCGGGAGGCGCGGAAGCTCGAGCGCCAGGGCAAGGCGGAGCAGGCGGCGGACATCCGCGAGCGCCTTCTCGGGGTGCGGCAGATTCCGTGGGAGCCCCTGGACCGGGCCGGGCTGGACGAACTGGACGGCCGAGTTGCGGACGGGGCCGCTGACCGAAAGTCCATGCTGCGCCTCTACGAGTACGCCCTGCTGAGCCGCGACCGGGCCCGCCTGGGGCGCCTGATGGCCGCGGGCTTCCGGCCCGCCCTGGCACCGATGGAGGCGGGCCTTCGCAAGCTCGTGGACAATTACTTCACGGCGTATTCCATCAAGCATACGAACGGGGTTCGAACGCTGGTGGAGAAATACGGCCCGGACCACCGGGACCCCTTCAACTGCACGCCGCTCATGCTGGCGGCCCGGTTCGGCCACGAGGGGGCGGTGGAGATGATGGCGGAGGAGATGGGCGCGGATCCGGCGCCGGTGAACACCGCCGGCCTGACGGCGTTCCAGGTCCTGCTGCAGGAAATCTCCCTGGACGAACGCCGCAGCCGGCGCGGACTGGAAAGGATGTACCGGCGGCTGTGCCCGGCGGACGTCTCCGTGATGGTGAAGGGGAAGCTGGTCAAGCTGGACGGCCGCAAGGCCGAGTTCCTGTTCTTCCAGCTCTTCGTGGCGCTGTTCGCCACCTGGACGGCGGACAACACGGTCGTCGGGCGGATCGGGCTGCGGGCCGCGGACCTGGAGGAGGTACTCGAAAGACTCCCGGATTCCGCGGTCCCGGCCTACCGGAAGAAACGCCCGTACATCTCGTCGGTGCTGGCGCGGAGCGAAGTGGACCGGGACCTGCCGGCCAATCGCCGGATCTTCCGCCGGACGGAGCGGGGGATGTACATACTGAACCCGCGGATGAGCGTGCGCGTCGAAGACGAATGGATCGGCATATACGACCTGCTCGACCCGGAGGTCCTGCTGCTGGAGCCGGAGGTGCTGATGGCCAGATTCGGGCTGGGAAGGCCGGACTCGCAGTTCAGGGAAATATACCGGGAACACCAGGAGGGACTCCGGCGCAGGGTCATGGAATGCCTGGGGAGCGATCCCGGGTCCGAATTCTTCTAGGCCCTAAATGGATTACTTCGGTAACCGTGGTCGGCACGGACGCCATTGCGCGCCTCCGACCGCATTCCACATGGACCTACTGTCAGCCCTGGCCCGCTTTGTAAGCGATCTGACACCAGAGTAAAAGAAAGTCATCGTCGGCACACCCCTGTCTGTTGGGCGGGCAATCCGGCTATCCATCTGGCATGGGTCTGCCGGCAAGCGGTAGAATTCCGCCCCGCTCGATTCAGACAACCCAACGGAGGAATCCCGATGAAGCGTCACTCTGGCATGATGGTTGCCACCGCCATGGCCTTGGCCGGGACGATGATCCTGGCAAGCCCAGCGCAGGCGCAGGATGCAACTTACCGTGTTGTCACAGAATGGAATTGCACGCCCACGATGAGCGGGTTGTCAGGGATCGAAAAACTAACCATCAAAGCCTGGCCGTTTTTCGATGGACCTCCGGTACCGGCAGGAGCGGGGGAAACTCGATTTGTCGGGGCTTCTCGCCTGAATATCGACGGCACAGAAGGTGGCGGAGCATACACGGTCCGGGGCATAACCCACGAGTACGGGGCCCTCATCAACGGAATCCACTACATTGCGTTGAAAGTAGGGTCGAGCGTCAGGCTACTTGAAACAGGCGACCTGCTGAAAGTACTGGAAACCGGGGCATACGAATACTTCCGGATGATTGGCAGGTTCACATGCAATGATGGCGTTGCCCAACGGGTCGCCATTCAGGAATGAAAGCGCGATCCCGGCCCGGGTTGCTTGGCGCACTCCGATCCGGCATTTCCTCCGGTTGGTTGAAGTTCATGCTTATGACAGATGAGGTACTTGCAAAATTCCCCGGCCAAGCAGGTTCCTGCCTGACCGG
>VYFM01000103.1 GCA_009842375.1 Candidatus Poribacteria bacterium
GGTTTGTACAGCGGAGAAATACATAAAGTTGTAGAAAAATTGTGACAGTAATGTCCTTTAACGATTTTTTTTTACTAATTAAGGCATAACAATTGATACAGTTTATCATTCTAATGAGATATTGTTAATTAATGTATCTAATCTGGTGTGCCAATAAAGGAGAAAAAAGATGAAAACTAAAATGCTGGTATGTTTCGCACTACTCCTTGCATGTGGGTTTGGTCTGATTGTATTTGCAGACGACCACGAAGAAGAGGAGATGAATAAGCTTGTTTTTTCTGAAGAAGCGTATAAAACCACAAAGGTTAACAACGGTGGAAAGATAAGTGGTGTTGTAAAATTTGAAGGTGAAGTACCTGAAAAGAAAAAACTCGCAATCAATAAAGACCCCGCTGTTTGTGGTGTCGTTGATAAATTTGACGAATCACTTGTCGTTGGTGAAGACATGGCATTGAAAAATACAATTGTCTACCTGATGGATATTACGCAAGGAAAAGATTTCGACAAGGATGCGAAGGTGGAACTCGACCAGAAGGAATGTCGATTCAATCCACATGTCCAAATCATTCCTGTTGGTAAGGCTCTAACGGTATTAAACAACGACAAGGCAACACATAATGTGCATATCTTCGGTACAAAAAAGAATGGCACATCAATCAACAAACAACAGACAAGAAACCGAAAAAGAATGAAACTCGCTGCAGCAAAGGGTGCTGAAGGTCCAGTTGAAGTAAAATGCGATATCCACGGATGGATGAAAGCATGGGTCGCTTATGTTCCACATCCATATTTCGCTGTGACAAACGAAAAGGGTGAATTCACTCTTGAAGATGTGCCCCCAGGGGATTATAAGTTAGGATATTGGCACGAAACCTGCGGTAATAATAACAAAGAACCTGTTGTTATTACTGTCGCTGCTGGTGGTGAAGTCAAGCAAGATTTCACATTGAAAATCATGAAGTAGCAAGATGTGAATAATCAAATTACGGTCAATAATCTAACGCACACCTACGGTTCAAGGCGTGCGTTAGATGATGTTAATTTCACCGTACCACGTGGAGAGATTTTTTGCCTACTTGGACCGAACGGTAGTGGAAAAACGACACTGTTTAAGATTTTGTCAACACTCATGAAACCTACCTCCGGGAGTGTTGACATTTTCGGATATGACTTGTATAACAAGTCAAAAGCCATACGAAAATTACTCGGTGTTGTTTTTCAACATCCCGGTCTTGATATCAAACTTACCGTTACAGAGAATTTAAGACATCACGGTCATCTCTATGGACTCAAAGGTAAGACACTAAAACTCAGAATATCTGAACTATTAGAACGGTTTGGGATCTCTGATAGGTCGCATGACATTGTAGAAGAATTATCTGGAGGTTTAAAAAAACGAGTAGAAATCGCAAAGGCAATGCTGCATTCACCAAGTATACTACTGCTTGATGAACCAAGTAGCGGTTTAGATATAGGTTCTCGTAGACAACTCAGCGACCATCTGAGTTCACTTGCAACAACAGAAAACATTCTCATTCTTCTGACAACACATGTTCTGGATGAAGCAGATAATTGCACACGCGTAGGTATTCTGGATTCAGGAAGGTTAGTATCCATTGGAACACCTGATGAACTTAAAGGATCAATTACCGGTGATGTTGTGTTGATTGAGACTACAAATGGTGAAACACTCAGTCAGGCAATTGCAGATAGATTTGATGTATCACTAAAATTAACTGATAATTATATACACATTGAATGTGAACACGGTTATGAGTTTGTGAAGGAGGTAGTTGCAGCGTTTCCCGATGAAATTCAGTCTGTTCGGGTTGGTAGACCTACATTAGAGGATATTTTCATTAAGTTAACAGGAAACCCGTATGTATAGGGAAAAACGAAATGCTGAACGTTCTGTTACCTGTCACAACAATTTGGTGGCGTGAAATAATCCGCTTTTATCGACAACGGAGTCGTCTATTCGGTGCAATTGCACAGCCATTGGTATTTTGGATTCTAATCGGTAGCGGATTAAGTGCATCATTTCAACCGTCTGGAATATCGGAGGAAACAACCTATATCGATTACTTTTATCCGGGTATTGTCGTTTTAGTCTTGCTTTTTACTGCTATATTCGCTACAATCTCCGTTGTGAATGAACGACGTGAAGGTTTCCTGCAAGGTGTGCTAATTGCACCTGTTGCGAGATGGAGTATTGTTCTCGGACAAGCATTAGGTGGGACAACCTTAGCACTACTACAAGGTGTACTACTGCTATTCCTTGCACCACTGATTGGTATCCGTTTTGGGCTAACATCTCTATGCTTAACATTAAATGTGATGGCAATTCTGGCATTTGGATTAACGAACCTCGGTCTCATCATCGCTTGGCGTATGGACTCAACACAAGGCTTTCATGCGATTATGAACCTAATTCTCATTCCAATCTGGTTGCTATCAGGTGCTTTTTTTCCAAGTACAGGTGCACCAAGTTGGTTAGCTTGGGTAATGAAATTAAATCCTTTGACTTACGGAGTTACTGCATTTAGAAAGAGTCTCTATTTAGATAGTGCAACTACTAATGGCAATATGCCGACGTTGGAATTTTCTATATTAATAATATCTTTGTTTTGTATTTTGACCTATTTAGGCGCAACGTATACTGCTTCTACTAAAACAGTATAAAAATGCGTACCAAATGATTACTTATGTCTACGATTTTGGAAAAGGAGGAATGAATGCTAAGATGGCTTCCGCCAAATATATCAGAGTATGCACAAGGAATTGACACCCTCTTTGAGCTCATTTATTGGATAACTGTGGTTGCGTTTGTGCTTGTGATGGGTACACTTATAGTATTCCTGATAAAGTACCGACACCGTGAAGGACATCGAGCTGAGTACATAGAAGGAAGCACGAAGCTTGAAATCATCTGGACTGCAGCAACTACTGTAATTGTGTTTGGATTAGCAATGCTTAGTTTTCCACAGTGGAATAATCTGAAGTCCGCACCAGATAATCCCGATTATGTTGTTCAAGTCCGAGGAGAACAGTTTAACTGGTATATGATATATCCTGGTCCAGATAATGAAATAGGAACTGAAGATGATCTGGAATTAGAAAACGAATTACATGTACCCGAGGATAAACTCGTACAGATCATTTTAACATCCAAAGATGTGATTCATAGTTTCTTTATACCTAATTTACGATTGAAACAGGACGCATTACCGAATCGGTTTCTTGACAACATCAAGTTTCAGGCAAGAGAACCAGGAACTTATGAAATACCGTGTGCTGAACTCTGTGGATTTGGACACACAACTATGGTCGGATTTCTTCATGTACACACACAAGAAGAATATGATGACTGGGTCAAGGAACAGTGGCCTGAATAAGGCACTGGAGCGGCAATAACAAGCAATTCAACTTTGCTGGTCGCGAAAGGAGTAAGAATAAAGATGCAAGAAAATGAAAATATTTCACATGAGCATGACGATGATGAACAACACGAACATGCACATGACGATAACGATACACCACAACACACACATGAGCATGACGATGATGGACAGCACGAGCATGAACACCATCATGAAGAGAGTTTTATTCGTAAATATATCTTCTCGCTTGACCACAAGATGATCGGAAAGCAGTTCCTGATATACGGATTGATCATGTTATTTGTCGGAGGAGGGCTTGCGCTGCTCTTTAGGTGGCAGCTGGCATATCCAGGAAGACCATTACCCATCATTGGTGCTTCTCAACAATATATTGATGAAGGAGAAATCGTCACAAGTAATGATAAAAGGTGGGATAAGATATTCGAATCGGAAAAAGAGGAGTTGATGGAAACTCACTTTCCAAACGGAGTAATTGAAGACAAAACATATAACATGCTATTTACGATGCATGCCACTATAATGGTGTTTTTTGTCGTTGTTCCTATACTGGTAGGTGCGTTCGGAAATTTCCTAATTCCGCTAATGATTGGCACAAGAGATATGGCATTTCCTATCCTGAATATGCTATCGTTTTGGCTTGCTGTACTGGCAGCGATTGTCATGGCTGCAGGATTTTTTGTACCGGGAGGACATGCTGGGGCAGGTTGGACAGGTTATGCCCCATTATCTGTTGATCCACAATGGACAGATGTTGGATGGGGGCAAAATTTATGGGCAATTAGTTTATTGATACAAGGTTTTTCATCATTGGTTGGATCAATTAACTACATTACTACAGTCATAAACATGCGTGCCCCAGGAATGACATTCTTCAGACTCCCATTAGTCATCTGGTCATTATTTATTGTTGCCATCCTGTTACTACTTGCTTTCCCTGTCCTATCATCAGCGTTAGCACTTCTCATCTTTGATAGACTTGCGGGAACCACATTCTTTACCACGACACCTGAAGGTGGTGGTGACCCGCTGCTATGGCAACACCTATTCTGGTTCTTCGGTCATCCAGAAGTATATATACTTATATTACCGGGGATGGGAATTGCATCCGAATTAATCGCAGTTAACTCACGCAAACCGATATTCGGATACAGATCAATGGTCTACGCTATGATTGCAATAGCATTCTTAGGTTGGATTGTTTGGGGACACCACATGTTCCAAAGTGGAATGCGTCCAGGAATGGGATCATTCTTCATGACAACAACAATGCTTATTGCGGTTCCATCTGCCATAAAAACATTTAACTGGCTCGGGACTATGTTCCGTGGTTCAATCCGATTTACAACACCTATGCTACACGGTATTGCTTTTGTATCTATGTTTGTTATAGGTGGACTCAGCGGAATCTATATGGCAAACACACCAGTTGACATATACATACATGATACATACTATATCGTAGCTCATATCCATTATGTCGTTTTTGGTGGTAGTCTGTTTGCAATGTTTGGTGGTATTGTTTTCTGGTACCCAAAGATGTATGGAAAATACATGAACGATACATTAAACAAAATTCATTTTTGGATTACATTTATCGCATTCAACTGCACTTTCTTCCCAATGCATATCCTCGGTGTAGGTGGACATATGCGCCGTATTGCTAACCCACAGTTTTATGATTTCTTGCAAGGGTTTGAGGGAATGAATATCTTTATAACGATGAGCGCATTCACGCTCGGTTTTGCACAATTGATACTCGTATTCAACTTCTTCTGGAGCATGAAACGCGGTAAAGTCGCTGAGAAGAACCCGTGGAACGTCACTACATTAGAATGGGAAGCTCCGACACCTGTACCACACGGCAATTTTGCACAGATCCCTACTGTCTATCGTGGTCCTTATGAATACAGTGTTCCTGGAGAAGAGTCTGATTGGCTACCACAGGCACAACCTGAGCATGCACCCGCGAGTGCAGGAGATTAATTAAGTTACAACTTGATGAATGATAGGTGTAGATTATACCGCACCTATCAACATAGGTTACCTCCGCGGAATTTAGCATGATGAAGCAAATTAGTTATAGTCCTTGGCTCCATCGGATTGCACTCATCACCGCTGGGGCAACATTCTTACTAATCGTA
This sequence comes from Candidatus Poribacteria bacterium, assembly GCA_009842375.1. Taxonomy (GTDB): domain Bacteria; phylum Poribacteria; class WGA-4E; order WGA-4E; family WGA-3G; genus MSPOR6. The sequence goes on from VYFM01000103.1 coordinate 5,543, forward strand.
ATTGGAGGAATTGTAACAAGCACCGAATCAGGATTAGCAGTACCTGATTGGCCTACAACCTTTGGCTATAATATGTTTCTGTATCCATTATCAGAGATGGTAGGTGGTATCCTATATGAACATAGCCATCGTTTAATGGGTTCATTGGTTGGGATGTTGACGATAGTTCTGTTAGTCATGCTGTTTGTTAAGGAAACCCGTAAATGGGTAATATGGCTTGGAATAGCTGCTCTAATCGGGGTCAGTGTACAAGGGATTCTCGGAGGACTTCGGGTAACAGAACTCAATCTCAATTTTGCTATATTACATGCATGTCTGGCGCAAGCATTCTTTGCTCTTTTGTGCGGAATATGTTTATTTACATCGTCTGATTGGATTGAAAATCAACACCAGTCCGATACAAATGTTGATAACGTTTCTGCTAAGAAATTACGCAGATTAGCCTTAATTACGACTTGTCTGTTATATATTCAACTCATTTTCGGGGCAATTTTACGGCATACTGGAAACAGACTTGAACTTAACTTTCTTTTGGTAATCTTGATAGCAATGCATATCTTGTTCGCACTCATGATAGCACTGCATATATTCCTATTTATGAGACGTTTCCTAACTATGGGTGAGGATTCTTTAGGTATTGGTTTGAAATTACCGTTGATATTATTTGGATTGCTCTTAGTTCAGTTACTGCTTGGGTTTGGTGCCTACATTACAAAACTAACAGCATTTGGAGAATCTATATCAGCACTACTTACAGATATTGTAACGACTTCACATGTAGCAGTTGGTGCTCTCATGTTAGTAAGTAGTTTTGCTTTGACATTGAAACTATATAAATTTACTAAGGAAACAATTACTGAAAATATACCGGTCAATACTACACTGGTAACCGAATGAGATTACAAAATGTCATTTAACACAGCAGCATTACCAAATAACAGTGATGCAGCAAACTCTCAGACAAAAACATCAATTTGGGTTCAGCGGATAGAGGATTATGTTGAACTCACTAAACCCCGTATGGTCCTGATGATATTGATTACTACCGCTGCTGGATTCTATCTCAGCACACAAGGCGCGGTTAATTGGATACTGTTTCTACATACTTTAATCGGTTCAGGATTAACTGCAGCCGGAGTATTAGGTCTTAATCAATATTTAGAAAGAGATATTGATTCCATGATGTCCAGAACACAGCAAAGACCATTACCCGCGGGCAGATTACATGCTACTGAAGCATTGCTGTTCTGCGTGATTCTAACATGCGGTGGAATGCTATATCTAACGTTTATTGTCAATCCATTAAGCGGGTTTGTCATCTCACTTATTGTCGTAAGTTATCTGTTTGCATATACACCCATGAAGCGAAGCACGTCATTATGCACTCTGGTTGGTGCTATACCGGGGGCATTACCACCGGTTGTTGGATGGGTTGCAGCACAAAATACACTTACAGGATCAGTCTGGGTATTGTTTGCAATTCTCTTTCTATGGCAACTACCACATTCTCTCGCAATAGCATATATCTATCGTGAAGATTATGCAAATGCAGGATTAAAATTATTACCCGTAATACATCCAGATGGAACAAGTACACGTCATCAAGTTGTCATCAACTGTTTGGCATTGTTTGGGGTTGGTCTACTTCCAACATTATTCAACATTGCAGGGGGAATCTATTTTATCTCTGCACTATTGATTGGTGGAATGTTCCTTGTAAGCGGTATCTATTTCCAGAAGACAAGTACAGTTAAAGCAGCAAGATATGTCCTACACGCATCATTATTGTATCTTCCATTGATATTTCTCATG
>VYFM01000508.1 GCA_009842375.1 Candidatus Poribacteria bacterium
GGATTACATGTCGGACTTCGCTACGCTCACTCCGACCTACAGTTTATTATGGCAATTTATCAATTAGTAATGGTATTAGTTTGGGACGTTCCAAATGAATATGTCCCCATCACTACCTCCGCTCGCCAGGGTTTTGCCATCAGAGGAAAATGCTAATTTATGAATCCAATAGGTATGTCCATGAAGAGATTCTAATTGTCTACCGGTAGAAATATCCCACAGTTCAATTGCTCCGTTACGATTACCACTTGCAAGTGTTTTGTTATCAGGTGAGAATGTCAATGTAGTTATGTTTTCGTTCTGAGCATTAAGAGAGGTAAGTTGTTTCCCTGTAGCAATATCCCACAGTTGAATTTGTGTTGTTCTGCTGGCACTTGCAAGTATTTTGCCATCCATAGAAACAGCTAAGGTATTAGTATTTTTTGCGGGGAGACTTAACATCTGAGTTCCAGAGCTTGCATCCCACAGTCGAATCGTACCATCGTCACTACCACTTGCTATACGATGACCATTAGGAGTAAATGCCAATGCGTTAATTCTTTTTGTATGTCCCTTGAGAATGATGTGCTTCTGACGACGCGGATCCTCCCATACTTCCCATAAGAGTATTGTGAACCGATTATCTTTGGTAGCATTATCTGAATTTTGTGCTGCTGCAAGAATATTACCATCTTGGGAAAAGATTACATTTCCTTTCATTCCTCCAGATGACATTCCTGATCTCAAAGGTTTTGTAATCTCAGGTATTTCTCCTATGTGCGATTCAACGGGAAACTCTGATAGTTTTCCCCCCGAATGTATATCCCATACATTCAATGTGCCGGTTACACTTTCCTTGACATGTGCATCACGCCATTTTTTTATATAATCAAAACCTTCTGTACTGATAATTGTGTTACCATCAGGTGGGAGTGCAAAAGCGGAATATCCATCTGTGTTTATGCGCTTAGGGAGTTGAGTGAAGTTGTGAGTGTCCCACAATTGGATTGCATCACCTTGTCCGGCAGCCAAGGTCCTGCTATTTTGCGAAAATGCCAATTCGCGAAGTCCATAAGTATGTCCTTTGTGAAAAGAAAATAACTCGTCACCGGTGTTGACATCCCAAATTTGGATTTCACCTTTATAATTTGCCACCGCAATTCTCTTTGAATCTGATGAAAATGCAATTGCATGAATTTCGGATTCATACGGAATTGGAGATTTAAACTTCTCACCGATTGTTATGCGTAGGGTTTTAGTTGCAACATCCCATAACTCAATGTCGTTGTCCCGAGTCTGGCATGCTAAAGTCTTACCGTTATTTGAGAACTTTAAAAATCCCCAAAACCTTGGATTCTTTGTTAAGGTTTTTAGCAATTTACCAGTGGTTACATCCCATAAATGGAGCGGGTCTTTAAAATAAGCAGAAGAAACAAGAAGATTTCCATCAGGAGAAAATACCAATTGTGAGATACGATCTCTATGACCTTGTAGTGTGTTTAAAGTTTTCCCGCTATTTGCATCTTCCAACCGAATTTTACCATCTTCATATCCGACTGCAAAAATGTTTTTGTCCTCACTGTTATCGATGTATAGGTCTGCAGCTGAAAAGCCACGTCCAAAAAGAGAACTCAGGAAGGCACTAAAACCCTTTGAGGATTTTGGGTGGAAGTCTTTTTTTACACCAGACTTAACATCCCATAAATTTACTACTGAGCCATCATAATTTTTACAGAGGAGGGTATTTCCATCATCAATAAATGTTAGTTTATTGAACACCGACATTTCTCTGCTGAAGGTTTTCATAAGTTTCCCTGTGGTTATGTCCCACAGTAAGATTTTATCATACATTCCACTTGCCAATGTTTTACCATCAGGTGAGAAAGCAACTTCACCAGCGCGTGATTTATGATCGGTAAGGAGTGAGAGTTCCTCACCGGTGTTAGCATCATAAATCCAAACACCGGTAGCACTACCTACAGCAATTTGAGTGCCATCTGGTGAAAAACTTATGCCGTTAATGATGCCTTTACCAAGACGTGTTTTTGTGTGTTTCGGAAGATTCCATTGAGTGTAGTTTCCGTCATTCCCTAAGACTTGATTTGCTTCGTTTCCACTTCCATCATCTTTGGCATCCCTATCGGAACGTCCCACAAGTTGATTCCGAACATTTTGCTTTGCTTCAACATTCTGAACGATAGACACATTAACGAGTTCAATCGCAGTCTCGGACTGTGCATCCAAACTATAGGATTGTTGGAAAAGAGGTAGGTATTGACTACCTATACCAAGCATTACCATAACCAATATAGCACTTGCTGTGCCTATCATCCACGGTATCAATGGTTTGCTAACGGTAGGTGTAGTGGGTTTTAGTTTTGCGATTTCTTGCATAATGTTGTCTATTAGGTTTGGTGATATTTTGTAGTTTGTAATTGCTTCTCGGATCATCGGTTCCTCCTGTTTCAACCTGTTCCGTGCGCGGCGGAGTCGGCTCTTTATTGTGTTTGCAGATACACCCAAAAACTCGCTCATCTTTTCGCAGGTCATCTCTCCAAAGTAGTGAAGGGTTATGACCGTACGTTCACTCTCTGGTAATGTGGCAAGCAGTTTTTTGACGACTTGTCGTTGGGTCTCAACAGTTACCTTCGTTTTCTGCTCTGTGACATATCGTGAATACGCTTCTGGTTCAAACGTGTCATTATCTAATTCATCAAGCGATTCAATCTGTATATGTTTTTTACGGAGCCAATCATGACAGCACCGTGTTGCGATCACATAGAGCCATCCCGCAAATTGTTGTGGTTTTTTCAGCGTTGCAAGTTTTTGATATGCTTTCAAGAAGGTGTCTTGTGTTATCTCTTCGGCAATATGAAAATCTCCGATTTTCCGCCAAGCAAGTGCGTGAACCTGCTTCTGATAGTTTCCGACCAAGGTTGAGAAAGCAGTATCATCTCCCTCAAGTATACGACGGATTAAATCAACATCGTTATTTTTCATAAGTCACCTTCTGAGTGTTGACATACAGATAACACTCATTATTTAATTCTTGTAACATAAAAGACGTGGATTAGGTGCAAAACGGGTGCAAAATGCTGAAAAAAGATACAAAGGATGATCCGATAGAATGTGGTTATATTTTAGCAGATTGGAACGGTTTGTCAATGTGTGTGGATTACTTGGTAGGTGTAAAAACAGATATTGGTTGGATGTGGGAAGTCAGGGTTAATAGCATTAGTCATGTTAGTTTGGGACGTTCCAAATGAATATGTCTCCATTACTACCTCCGCTCACGAGGGTTTTGCCATCAGATGAAAATACGAAATTGATAAGTCGGGAGGTATGTCCTTTTAGTAATTCCAATTGTTTGCCAGTAGATATATCCCACAGTTGAATAGCCCCGTCAAGGTTCCCACTTGCAAGAATATTGTTATCGGGGGAGAATTTCAAATCGGTCACAGGTTCGTTTTGTCCATTGAGGGATGTAAGTTGTTCACCGGTCCCAACATCCCACAGTTGGATGCTAACAGAATTGTTGATGCTTGCCAGAATTTTACCATCCATAGAAAATGCTAAGGCATCGGTTTTACTTGAAGAGATACTTGATATCTGTGTTCCAGTGCTTGTATCCCACAGTCGAATTGTTCCGTCATCACTCCCGCTTGCAAGAGTATCACCGTTAGGGGTTAATGCCAACACGTTAATTTTATCTGTGTGTCCTTTGAGAGTAGTATGGACCCGACGACTCGCATCTTCCCATATTTCCCATAAGAACAAGGTGAAACGGGTATCATCCGTAACATTTTCACGTAATGTATTTAGAACAGTGGCAAGCATATAACCATCTTGAGAAAATAAAACTGGATTTGACATGTCTATGGTACTGCTTCCGCCTGATGAATAATTTATTTGTCCTAAAGACTCTCGTGCTTCTTCTTTGTGTGATTCTACTGGGATTTCAGATATTATGTTTCCTGTCCGTGTGTCCCAAAAACTTAATGTGGCAAAGATACTCTCCTTGATAAACTCATTACGGACTAACTTATGATATCTGAACACACTTGTGCTGTTCACTGTGCTACCATCAGGGGAAAATGCGAAAGTGGAGTATGGACCTGTATCTATACGGTTGGGAAGTTGAGTGAAGTTAAGTGTGTCCCATAATGTAATTGTATTTCCATATCCGGCAGCTAAATGGCTGTCATTTGGTGATAACACCAATTTATCAAGGCGAGGTGTATGTCCTTTATTATATATGAATAACTCGTCACCAGTGTTAACATCCCATACATGGATTTCACCATTCTGACTTACCCCAGCAACTGTCTTAGAATCTGGTGAAATAGCCAATTCCATTATCTTTCCACTAAGTGTTGCGCTTCCACTAATTGTTGTGCGTAGAGTTTTAGTCTGAACATCCCATAACTTAATTTTTCTATCCGATGTCTGACAAGCCAAGGTTTTTCCATCTTTAGAGAACGTAATGATTCCCAAAGAATACATCGTACTTCGACCTAAGTTATTTAGGAGTTTGCCAGTGGTTACATCCCATAAACAGAATGGAGCATAAGAAACAAGAAGAGTGCCATCTGGTGAAAACACCAACTGTCGAATAGGTTTTTTATGGTCTTGAAGTGTTTTCAAGTGTCGTCCGGTTATAGCATCCTCCAATTGAATTTTACCATCCGCTTCCCCAACTGCAAAAATTCCTTTGTTGTGAACGTTGTTAAGGTATAAGTCTGCTGATTTAATTTCATATTTGTATGCATATCCCCTTATGTATCTCGGTAATGGACTTGCTCCATGCGGTGGTGGAGGGTGGAAGTCCTTTATTTCACCAGTAGTGATATCCCATAAACGAACTGAGCCGTTGCTATTCTTACAGAAAAGAGTTTTACCATCGTCAATTATTTTTAAGTCTTTTATATATCCTACCTTATTTTTAAAAGTCCTTAGAAGTCTTCCATTTGTTGTATTCCACAGCAAGATTTTATCAAACATTCCACTTGCCAATGTTTTACCATCCGGAGAGAATACCACCTTCCCTGATGGTGTTGTATGGTCAGTCAGTAGTGTGAGTTCAACACCAGTTTTAGTATCATATATCCAAACACCGGTAGCACTACCTACAGCAATTTGAGTGCCATCTGGTGAAAAACTTATGCCGTTTATGCTACCTTTACCGAGACGAGTTTTTGCTCCTTTCGGTAAATTCCACTGTGTATAGTATCCTTTATCATCTACGACTTGATTAGCTTCGTTTCCAATTCCACCATCTTTGCCATCTCTGTCGGAACGTCCCACAAGTTGATTCCGAACATCTGGCATGGCAGCTACATTCTGAACAATAGGTGAGTCAACAAGTTCAACCGTTGTTTCGGATTGGGCATCCAAACTATAGGATTGTTGGAAAAGAGGCAGGTGTTGGCTTCCAATACCGAGCATTAGCATAACCAAAACAGTACTTGCTGCACTTATTATCCAGGGCATAAAAGGTTTGCTGCTTGATGGGGCAACAGGTTTTAATCGTGATATTTCTTGCATAATGTTGTCTATTAGGTTAGGCGATATTTTGTAGTTTGTAATTGCTTCTCGTATCATCGGTTCCTCCTGTTTCAAGCGGTTCCTTGCACGTCGAAGTCTACTCTTTATTGTATTTGCGGATACACCCAAAAACTCGCTTATCTGTTCACACGTCATTTCTCCAAAGTAGTGTAGTGTGATAATTGTGCGGTCACTCTCCTTCAACGTCTGAAGCAACTTTTTGACGATTTCATGCTGTGCTTCACCTGTAGTTTGTGCCTGTTCTTCTGCAACATGACGTGAATAAGCATCTTTATTTGTTGCAGGTGTATCAATCTTTTCCAGGACTTGTGTTTGTAAACGTCTTTTACGGAACCAGGCGAGACATCGGCGGGTTGCAATGACATAAAGCCATCCAGCAAAACTATGTGGTTCCTTGAGGGTATGGAGTCTCTGATACGCTTTGAGGAAGGTATCTTGCGTAATATCTTCAGCGAGATGGAAATCACCTGTTTTTCGCCATACAAGTGCATGAACCTGCTTCTGATATTTTCTCACTAACTCAGAGAAAGCGTTATTATCCCCTGTAAGGGTGCGTTGAATCATTTCAGCGTCTTCGTTTTTCATCGGTAGACTCCACTAAGGAATAATCATTGCGATTCATTATACATTAGTGACGCGTGAAACGATAAAACGGGTGCATTTCTTACAAAAAAGTTTAAATCAGAGAAATTATTTAGTTGAGATGACTTTATCAATATCCCAGATGATAAGTGTGCCGTCCGAACATCCACTGGCAAGAGCTTTGTCTTTGGCAAATGCAGTGCCAGTAAGTGCCTTATCACCCAAAAATGTTACTGCACCAACACCACCCGTATGTCCGGTAAAAGTATGCAGATGCTGTCCAGTTGTAACATCCCATAAACGAACCGTTTTATCGGAACTTCCACTTGCAATTACTTTACCATTTATTGAGAAATCCACAGCGTTGATAGCATTCGTGTGCCCTATGAGAGTACATAAAGGGTTGTCCCTATCTGCTATATGCCATAACTGAATTGTCTTGTCCACGCTTCCAGTAGCGAAAATCTTCCCACCTTCGTAAAGGGCTAATACATTAATCGAATCGGTATGTCCACTTACAACATTCCAATGATTCCCACCGATTTTAATTTGGCATTGAATCGGCATGCTTTTGTACACCTTTGCCACGGTTTCGCCCTTGTATGTAGATGCGATTGTTATGAGTGCTACATCTGTCCTTGTGCTACTTTTAGAACTCCATTTACCGCCATCACGCGGGTACCAAGATCGAATTGTGTTGTCTTTGCTACTTCCACTCCAAAACCTTTTACCGTTAAGAGAGAATGCAACAGTCCTAACAGGTGCTGTGTGTTCTTCTCGGGTGCATCTGAGTTTTCCCGTCTCTGTCTCCCACAACCGCACTGTCTTGTCTAAACCGCCACTTACGAGCAGTTTGCCGTTTGGAGAATAGACAAGTGCTAATATTGAATCGGTATGTCCATTTAACAGCATCAATTCTTTATAGGTGCTTGCATCATAAATATGTATATTTTTCCCAGCTGCAATAGCGAGTTGATCTGCCGAACGAGAATATGCAATTGCATTCACAGGTCCATCACTGATATTGATTTGCGATATGGCACCGTTAGGTAAATCTTGTGCATAAACATTCAGCGACAGGACAGCAAGGGTAATGAGAAAAAGATAAGAAACGAATTTCGTAGTTTTCATTTTTTATGTCCTTTTAGTAATGGCAGATTTATTTTTATTCTTTGTTTGATTCAGGATCTATAG
>VYFM01000579.1 GCA_009842375.1 Candidatus Poribacteria bacterium
TTTTTTCACTGCTCTTCGGGGAATTTACGTATTGAATATCGGGTTTGCGAAATCGGAGCGCTGTCAGCGTAATCTGTATGGTCCCGTTCCGGGATGATCCAATCCGGCTTTTCGGCACTCCTTACCATGACATATGCCGACCATGGACACAGTACGATAAAACGAAAAAGGCTATCATCGTGAAGCACCGGTCCAGCTATGGTCCCGCGGTGTTATTCGTCACTGGCGGAAATTCTTCGTCGATCTCGAACAGCTGTGGCGTAGTTCGGAGGACACCGATGTCATGTTCCATCAGGAGGGACACGAGCCGTTCTCCATCTATCAGGGCAATTGGGGCCTTGTCGGACTGGGAAGCTTCTCTGATTGCTCCGCGACTGAAATTGCTCGTGGTTATGATCAGGCCTTGCTCGTGCGCCCCCAGGCTACCGCGGACCTGCTGCACCACCGGGGCGGTGATGTTGTTCTTAAGTTTCCATTTCTTGACTTGTACGGCCATTTTGATATTGATCACACCGCCCACCACAAGGATACCCCGAACATCGATCCCGCCATCGCCGCTGAACTTGGTCAAGTCCACCATTTCGAAGCCCATCGCTACCAATAACAGCTGTATGAGTTCTTCGAACTCGCCAGGGGCCATTGCCAGCAGCCTCTCTCGCAATGCCTTTTGGACCGACCTGTTGTGCCGCTCGATTTCAAACCCCAGTCCACGACCCATCCACCGGCTAAGGCCCACGTATCCGCCACCATGCTGAATGAACCTTGGTTGATCGCCGCGGTTCTGCCGGCGCCTGATTTCGGTGATCACCGAGGCGTTCATGCTGACTTCCGGAGTCTTTCCCCTGCTGACCAGCCATCCTTTTTCGAGTGCAATTTCAGTAATCTTCCTGTAATGCATTGGCTCCTTTCCGCCAAATTCCTCAAGTACCTTTTGAGCACAATCGGTGAAAGAGAAACTGGTATTCGAGGAAGAAGATTCTGGGAGCTTGTCGACTGTCAATGGATCGACATGGACCTGACCTGAATGATCCAGAGAAGTCCTGAGAGCAAACGTCCCCGGACCGACCTGCACGAAGATGGACTCAGTACCCCTTTCCTTGATATCGGAATAGATCCGGGCGCCAACCGTGGCATCCGGAGTTCTTCCTCTGGAATTCCAGAGGCCGGAATCCATCATCCGCTTTGCTATCTCCCTGGCGTGCAGTGCCGTCCCTGCCTGTTGTAAAACTTCAGCAGCCAGATTTTTAACGCTCATGATACCCTCGATTCGCTTTCTGCTGGGATCATCATAACTCAGGCCAATCCAAAAAACCGCTCGAAGTACGCACCCAGCCTGTCCAGCACGATCTGCTTCTTCACCGCATGATCGTTGTTCCGGCTGAACCTTGAAGTCGGCGGCAGGATTCTTGTTATTGCGGTGCCCGTGACCGGGATGGCTCCATCCCGGAAGGCGCTGTCCACGAAAAGCCTTGTTGCAACGGAATCAAGGCCCTCGTCCGCGATGATCCGGTCCAGTTCTTCCGCTTTCCTTGCCATGACGTAGGCGGACCACTCCCCGTCGATCCCGGCCTTTGTGGAAACGGAATCCACAAACCGCTCGATGAGGTCCTTCCTGCTGCGCAGGCCGGGACTGGCGTTGATCGCCCGCCCGATGCTGTCCCGGATTTGGCCGTCTTCGCCGGTGCCTTTCTTCTCAAGGTACTTCCCGACCAGCATCAGGATGTAATCCACGTTGATCTCCACCTGCTTGATCAGTTCGATCTCGAACACGATATCGTCGTTGACCGGATCCTTTTCGGCATCCGCCGCGCCGCGGTACTCGGCGTGCAGGTCCAGGTACAGGCTCTGGTAATCCTGGAAATCACGTTCGCTGAGTATTTCGTTCCCTGCGAAGTCGTCGAACGAGGAGAGGATGTTTTTCAGCCTGAGGATCGCACCGAACAGCTCGATGAACGCCTTTTTCGCCGACTCTCCGACGATGGCCCGGTCGAGCGGAAAACCGGCGACAAGTTTATCGATCCGTTCCTGGTACTCTCCGTAGTACTCGGCATACGGCTTCAGAAGCACGATGCTTTTGGCGTCCCTGTTGCCGAAGAGGGCAAGGGCATCGTTGGTTTCCTGTTCCAGGTCCCGGAAGGAAACGATGTTGCCGTAGGTCTTGACCGAATTCAGTATGCGGTTGGTGCGGGAATAGGCCTGGATCAGGCCGTGGGCGCGCAGGTTCCTGTCCACCCACAGGGTGTTGAGCGTGGTGGCGTCGAATCCGGTCAGGAACATGTTGACCACGATCGCCAGGTCCAGTTCGCGGCTCTTCAGGCGACGCGACAGATCCCTGTAGTAGTTCTGGAAACCGTCGGCCGAGGTATCGTAGCTGGTGCCGAACAGGGCATTGTAGTCCCTGATCGAGGCATCCAGAAAATCGCGCGAGAGCTGATCCAGTCCATCGACCCCGAATTCCTCCTCGCCCAGCAGGCCGTCCGTTCCTTCCTCGTTGGCGGCGAAGCTGTAGATCAGGCCCACCTTGAGGTGCCGTGCGTCGGGCAGGTCTTTTTCCTGCCGGGTGAATTCCGCGTAGTAGCGTTTCGCCGCGTCGATCGAGGCGGTGGCGAACAGTGAGTTGAATCCGGCCAGCCGCTTCCCGGAATGACGATAGCTGGCGCTGCGCTTGGTCTTCTGGTCGAAATGCTCCTGGATATATTTCACAATCTGCGTGATGCGTTCCGGGGCCAGCAAGGCCCGCTCGGTGTCTATGGCCGATACCTGCCTGTCCCCGATATCCGGCGAGGTCCTGATCGTGTTGATGTAGTCGATGCGGAAGGGCAGCACGTTCCCGTCGTTGATGGCGTCGACGATGGTGTAGGTGTGCAGCCTGTCGCCGAACGCCTGTTCGGTGGTGCGTCTCAGCGGGTTTCCGTGACTGCCGGCGTTGTCGGCGAATATCGGCGTGCCGGTGAAGCCGAACAGGTGATATCGCCTGAAGGCCCGGGTGATGTCCGCGTGCATATCGCCGAACTGGCTGCGGTGGCATTCGTCGAATATCACCACGACATGGGCGTCATAGACCGGGTGCTTCCTGTTCCCCGCCACAAACCGGCTGAGCTTCTGGATGGTGGTGATGATGATGCGGGCGCCCGGGTCTTCCAGCTGTCGCTTCAGTACGGCAGTCGAGGTGTTGGAATTGGCCGCGCCTTTTTTGAAACGCTCGTATTCGCGCATGGTCTGGTAGTCCAGGTCCTTCCGGTCCACCACGAACAACACCTTGTCTGTCTCCGGCATGTCCTGCGCCAGTTGGGCGGCCTTGAAGCTGGTCAACGTCTTTCCGCTTCCGGTGGTGTGCCAGATGTATCCGCCGGCGGCGGGTTTGCCCAGTTGCCGGTGGTTGGTGCCGGTGGAGATGCGTTGCAGGATCTGTTCGGCCGCCGCGATCTGGTAGGGACGCATCGCCAGCAGCTTCCGGTCCACGTCGAAGACGCAGTAACGGGTCAGGATGTTCAACAGCGTGTGTTTGGCAAAGAAGGTCCGGGTGAAACCGGTCAATTCCCGGATGGGCCGGTTCTTCGCGTCGGCCCACCAGCTGGTGAACGAGAAGCTGTCGGAAGTCCTGTGGCGTGGGCGCCTGGTCCGCGATTCGTCCAGATGGCCCTTGCGCACCGTGTTGCTGTAGTACTTGGTCAGGGTGCCGTTGCTGATGACGAACAGCTGCACGTACTCGAACAGGCCCGTACCCGCCCAGAAGCTGTCGCGCTGGTAGCGGCAGATCTGGTTGAACGCTTCCCGTATGTCCACCCCCCGGCGCTTCAGCTCCACATGCACCATCGGCAGGCCGTTGACCAGAACGGTCACGTCGTAGCGATTCGCCCGGTTTCCCTCCGCCTCGTACTGGTTGATGACCTGCAGGCGGTTGTTGTGGATGCGCCGCTTGTCGATCAGGAGGATGTTCCTAGATGTGCCGTCGTCGCGCTCCAGGACCTGGACCGGGTCCTCCTGAATTCGCGCGGTCTTTTCCACGATACCGTCATTGGCGCCAGCGATACTGGTGCTCAAGATCCGGTCCCATTCCGCGTCGGAAAACTCCAGATTGTTCAGCTTCTCCAGTTGGCGTCGCAGGTTGGCGACCAGTTCAGCTTCCGAGGTGATCGGCAGGTGCTCGTAGGCTTGCAACTGCAATTGTTCGATGAGACCCCGTTCCAGTTCGGCCTCGGTCTGCCAGGCTGATTGCCGGACTTCATCGGACTCGAATTCGGCTACTACGGTGCTTTCGTTGGAAAGCGCGATCGGTTCGAAGTACGAGGGCTTCAACTCTTCGATCATGCGGCTTCCGTGAAGTCAAGCAGCCGATCCCGGTAATGTTCGTATTGCCGGCGGCGTGCATTGATTTCCGCAGGCAGCCCGTCGGACAGGTCGTTCACCAGGGTGTCGAACCTGTCGAGGATGGCGACGATGCGGGCCTGTTCTTCGGTTGATGGAACAGGGATGCGGATTCTCGCAAGTCTCTCTCCGGAGATGCGACGTACCTTCGTTCCCGTGATATGCGGCTTTTTCTGTTTCTGGAAATGCTCCGTCTGGAAATAATAGGACACGTATTTGGGATTGAGCGAATGCCGGAAAATGTACGCATCGGTGCTGACAGCCACATCCTTATCCCCTATCCACGCGACCGCTTTCCCTACTGCTTCATCGTCCTCGCTCGTTGTTGCAATCACCAGGTCTCCCTTGCGCGCCTTGCGCAAGCGTGCGGCGAGCTCCGGATTGACGAATGACCTGGTCTCATTTGCCCATACGCCGAAGTGCGTGTGAATCTGGCCGTAGTGAATACAGCCAACACCGGTTTCGGAAAAATCCGACTTCTGAATGCCAATACCATGAATGAATTTTCCGATTTCACCCAATTTCGTCCACCTTTGTGGTAAAATTCGTCTGTCGTCTGTCGTCTGTCGTCTGTCGTCTGTCGTCTGTCGTCTGTCGTCTGCCAGTACGCTCATCGAAACTCAATAGCGCATCCCGGTAATACCTGTACTGCCGCCTGCGCGCCTCCAGTTCCGCCTCCAGTTCCGCCTCCAGTTCCGCCTCCAGTTTAGTGAACTTGTCCAGGATTTTCACGATATCGTGTTGGACTTCGATGGGGGGCACAGGGATACGAATCCGCTCAAGAGCATCTGTGGTTATACCCTTGACGATGGTGCCATTGCCAACAATGGAAATAGTTTGGAAGTAATACGCAAGAAAACTGCTGTCAATAAAGCTCTTCAAATTTAGGCCGCGTAAATCCTGGTTAATCGCAATATCTGCTGCCGCGATTTTCATTTTTCCGGGTGAAATTTTCACAGCAACAATTACGTTCCCGCAAGGAATGATATTCGAAGCGCTGTTCTGAAGGCCTTCAGAAGTAATCGTAGTTCGTCCTGTATGAATAAAATTTCCCGGTACGGATAGGTCTCCAACTGATACCCAGGGAATATCCCCTCCCCAATAACCGGGATTGGAACGACTTGGAGTACCACCACCTCTGTTTTGGGTAATGCAGTCACCAAGCAGCTTGAATTCCACTCCCTCCGGGCACAACTCGGCAATCAATCCATCAACCCGGCTCATGCCTGATGCCCTTCCAGATCTGCAACAATGGCATCGATCTGTGTTCTCAGTTCCGTCTGCCTTGAGACGATGCGGGCGATCTCAGCGTTGAGCACCTTGATGTCCACCGCTTCACGGGTATCCTCTTTCTCGACATAAGCCGACACGGAGATGTTGTAGCCGTTCTCCCCAATCTCGCCGTTGTCCACCAAACGGGCAAAGTGCTCAATGTCTTCCCGGGAGGTAAAGGCATCCAGGATTCTTTGCTGATGCTCCGGCAGGAGCTTGTTCTTGTTGCCACTGCGCTGGAATTCGTCCGATGCGTCGATGAACAGGGTGGCGTTGTCGTGCTTGGATTTCTTCAGCACGATGATGCAGGTGGCGATGGTGGTGCCGAAAAATAGATCCGGCGGTAACTGGATGACGGCGTCGATGTAGTTATTGTCGATCAGGTACTGGCGTATTTTCTGCTCGGTCCCACCCCGATAGAGCACGCCGGGAAATTCAACGATGGCTGCCGTGCCGTTCACCGCCAGCCAGGACAGGATGTGCATGGTAAAGGCGAGGTCCGCCTTGCTCTTCGGAGCGAGCACGCCCGCAGGGGCGTAGCGCGGGTCATTGATCAGCAGGGGATTGTCCTTGCCCTCCCACTTGATGGAATACGGGGGATTGGAGACGATGGCCTCGAAGGGCTCGTCGTCCAGGTGTGCCGGGTCGATCAGCGTATCCTCGTGAGCAATGTCGAATTTCTCGAAATTGACATCGTGTAGGAACATGTTGATCCGGCACAGGTTGTAGGTGGTCAGGTTGATCTCCTGGCCGAAGAATCCCTGCCGAACGTTGTCCTGGCCGAGCACTTTGACGAACTTGAGCAAAAGGGAGCCCGAACCGCAGGCGGGGTCGTACACCTTGTTGACTTCGCTCTTGCCGACCACGGTGATGCGGGCAAGCAACTCGGAAACTTCCTGCGGCGTGAAAAACTCCCCGCCGGATTTTCCTGCCGTCGATGCATACATCGTCATCAGATACTCGTAGGCGTCGCCGAACAGGTCGATGGTGTTTTGTGAGAAACCACCGCCATTGCTCAGAGGGAGATCGCCGATGGCATCCAGCAGCCTGACCAGCTTTTCATTGCGCTTGGCAACCGTGGGGCCAAGCTTGGTGCTGTTGACGTCAAGATCGTCGAAAAGTCCCTTGAAGTCGTCTTCGCTCTCTTCCCCGATGGCGGAACCTTCGATGTTGGCGAAAATGCGGCTCAGGGTCTGGTTGAGGTTGGCGTCATGTCGTGCCCGTGCACGCAAATTGACAAAGAGTTCGGAGGGGAGGATGTAGAATCCCTTTTCCCGAACCGTCTCGTCGCGGCCGAGTTCCGCATCGGAGTCCCTCAATTTGGCGTAATCGAAATCCGGATTACCCGCTTTCCGCTCGGATACATTGAGGTAGCCGGTCAGATTCTCGGAGATGAAGCGGTAGAACAGCATGCCGAGCACGTAGCTCTTGAAGTCCCATCCGTCCACGCTGCCCCGCAGATCGTTGGCGATGCGCCAGATGGTCTTGTGGAGTTCCATCCGTTCGGTCTCCTTATTATTATTGTTCATTGGGCCTGGTCCCCTATGGCTTCAAGCGTCCCTTGCCCCGTTTTGCTGTGTAACTGAGCCTTTCTCCAGCGGTGTGCAGGCGCACGAACCCGCC
>VYFM01000312.1:0-3253 GCA_009842375.1 Candidatus Poribacteria bacterium
GATGTAAACATGGTTCAAGTAGAAGTAACAGTCGATTCTGGTGAAACATTTGATAGAGCACTCGCGAGGTTCAAAAAGATGTGTGGTAAGGCGGGTGTTGTGACGGAAATTAAGAAACGTAGTTTTTATGAAAAGCCGAGTGAAAAGCGGCGTCGAATCGAACTGAAACGGCAGCGGAAGGTGAAACCGAGAACGACAGAATACCGTCCACGCTACGATAATAATAGGTAAAATGGTTCAGGAGGTAGTTTATGCCTGATCGGGAAGTTCTGGAACCTGATGGGAACTATAAAGGACTTTTAATTCAATATTGCCAAGAACGTGGATTGAGCCAACCACGATTCTCTGAAACGCAGCATGGGACACCAGACGCACCAAGTTGGAAGGTCACAGTTTACTATGGAGATAGGGTCCACGAAACAGAGGATCCGATACCCGGTGCGAAGAAGGGGGCTCATCAATTCGCCGCAAAGCAGGTACTTGAGGCAATCAATGAGAATCGTGAAAGGTTATTGGCAGGTGAAATGGACGTACAAGACAGTGTAATGCCAGATGTTGTTGAAATGACAGAACCTGCGGAATTGCTTGAAGTCGCATTGCCACTTGTTACAAGTGCCTTGACAATTGCGAATGAACGTCTCGGGACATCGCAACCTTCGCGATATCGAGGTGTTTCTGACGCTGAATTCTCCCGCAAATTGTCGCAGCTAACGATGCAGATTGTAAGGGATTTGGTCAAGGCGGCGGATGAAGCAAATGTAAAGTTTATTGAAACATAACAATTAGTAGTTATGGCGGGGTCAGGAGTCTGACCCCGTTTTTTTATGCCTATCAACTATTTGGAATCAATTGATAGTTGATAACCAAAAGACAGGTATGATTGAACGGATTAAAAACCGATTACGGAAACACCGATTTTTAGCTCCCCTGATGGGTTGTCCTTATCCCGCGCCACGTTGGAACCGGTCTGTGAAACGTGTGATTCGAGAACTGGGACCGGATGCACAGATTATGGATCTGGGTTCTGGAATGCATCGTCGTTCTCCGAATGTGATTAATTTTGAAATTGAACCAACTCCTTTAGTGGATGTTGTGGGTGATGGACACGTTCTCCCGTTTGCTGATTCAGTTTTTGATGCTGTTATCTCTGAGGCAGTGCTGGAGCATGTCAGTGACCCTATGCAGGTTGTATCTGAGATGTATCGTGTCCTGAAACCGAACGGATTTGTGTGTGCAGCCGTGCCGTTTTTACAAGGGTATCATGCCTCTCCGCACGATTATCAAAGATGGACAACAACGGGGTTTGTGAAACTTTTCTCTCGGTTTCATGAGGTTGAGAGCGGTGCGTGTGCTGGACCGACAACGGCTCTACATTGGATTTTTCGAGAGTATGTCGGTCTTGTCTGTTCATTTGGAAGTTTGCTGATTGCTAAGGCAGTGTCGCTTCTGGTTGGATGGTTGACGTTTCCGTTGGTTTGGTTGGATATGTTATTATTATTGCATCCACATTCGCACATATTGGCATCTGCGGTGTATTTTGTTGGACAGAAAAAATAGAATAATATCATTCTATTATAGTAGGATAGGGTACAGAGACCCTATAGGTGTAAACTTAAGGAAGAGATGCATTCGGACACCCTGTAGGAGCGACCTCCAGGTCGCGATTTTTGCACATTATCGTCAGCAATGTGTTTCCATCGCGACCGGGAGGTCGCTCCTACAGAAGAAATAAGGCGGACAAAGCCTTTCTACAAGAAGATAATCAAGCAAAGTTTTCTTAAGTTTACACCTATGGATAGGGTACAGAGACCCCACCCTACAATAGGTTCAGTTACTCAACCGGTTTATATTCTGCTGCGTCAACAAAATACAGGAACCCAATACACATTTCATCCGTTGTTTTATCTCCCCAACCGACTGGGATGGGTGGGTCATGCGGATTGGCAGGATTTGCTGCGGAATTGTCAAAGTGTGCAACAAGTGAGATGTGTGTGCCAGCAGGCAGGAAAATCGGTTTTCGGTAATGATAAATGTCCTGCCAGTTGAAATCCCAATCTTGTATCCAGATAAGATCAATAGGATTACCGGTAGGTGTTTTGGCAATCATCCGCATATCACGTCCGAGTAGGTGCATGTGCGGCATTGTCGCTAACAGATAACTATCTTTTTTCACATGGCGCGATGCTTTGACAGCATACTTTTCCTCACCTGGCGGAATTACAAACTCGGTGTTAATTGCCTGTGAAATCTTCAACGGAACCGTCTTTGCAGTTTTATTAAAATAAAGTCCAACTCTTGACTGATCGCGTTCAGTGTGTCCGGTGCGGTAGTAATGTACCTGTAGTACGATGTCAGCACCTTTCGGTAACAGATACCCGATGCCTTCTGGTAGAACGGAGGGGCTCATTCCCGGTGCCCATCCACCGAGTGTTCCCACGACATCAATTCCTGGACCTGTTCCTTCTGTAACATATCCCGGTTTCGGATCCTTTGCATCAAGTTCGCGTGCCTGTCCTTCAACATCCAAGTAGACGATTACGTGGTGTACCGTCTTTCGGTTGCCAGGTTGTACATCAACTGCCTGAACATACATGTCTGTATCAAAGTTTGTGGGTATGATGAAGTGGCGATATTCATCTTCACCTTCAGGTTCAATTTCGTATTCAACAGGCATTTCAATGATATGATCAGGATCACCGAGTATCCATCCATCGTTAAATGTTGGGTTCGGCGGGGTTTTGGATAGGTCCCCAGAAGGTGCTCCTGCTTCCGCCCAATCTGTGATCATCTGGATTTCTTTCTCTGTGAGACGCCGTTCGCTTTTGAAATGTCCGTATCCTTCTGCGGGTTTCCAAGGCGGCATAAGTCGAGCATTCGTATATTCTGCAATTTCGGTTGCCCAAGCTTTTGCATCTTGGTATTCAGTTAGCGCAAACGGTGCGACTTCACCTTGTCGGTGACAGGATTGACAATTTTTTTGTAATATCGGTGCAATGTGTTCGCTATATGTGATTTCTGCATACGCACTTGGGGCAAGTAGCGTTATTGCGATAAGTAAGATAAAGAACTTTTTCATCGTTTGGTTCTGTCCTCCTATGATGATAATTTGAAATTTCGGTTATAGATTATTGATTAGGTGGGTCTTCAGTTCTTCCTTCAACTAATCCTTCAGCTTTTGCTTCTTTTATTTTTCGTTTAAGCCGTTCTTTGTATAGTTGTGTTAGAAACATGACAAAATCTACTCCTTGAAATA
>VYFM01000312.1:3263-7252 GCA_009842375.1 Candidatus Poribacteria bacterium
AGCCGTTCTTTGTATAGTTGTGTTAGAAACATGACAAAATCTACTCCTTGAAATAGAATGTGTCTGACAACCTATATCAAGAGATATTATTCCGATGTATTTTGCGTTTCATTTGGTGGGGGTTCGTTGAACTCATCACCCTTCGCTTCTGCTTCCAGGCGACGATTGTTCCATTCCTCCCATAAACTGCGTTCTTCAGCTTTGCCTTCAGCTTTTGCTTCTTTTATTTTTCGTTTAAGCCGTTCTTTGTATAGTTGTGTTAGAAACATGACAAAATCTACTCCTTGAAATAAAATAAAGGTGATACCAGTAGCAACAGCCATAACAGATGCCAACTGGGCAACGATGACTTGTGCTGTTTCCATCGGCGCGTTGCCTTTCACAACCTCATGCCGAATCAACAAAACTGCATAAACGATTACCTGAAACGAAAATATTGTTAACGCAAGATCAACCCATATTCGACGTATCGTAAGTACAGATACTCTATCCTCTCTTTCCAATCTTAATTCTCCACTTTGTGATTATACCATGTTTGACGATCAAATGCCAACTATTACTATTGTGTTTACGAAGATTCTCGTATTTACCCTTATATTTGGATATTTTTTGTTAGATGAGGTTGTAGCAAGAAAATTCTTTGAAAAAAGCGGGTAACGAACCGAAGTCCATTACCCGCTTTCGAGTAGGTAAGTAAGAATGTCCTTGAGTTAATTTTGTGATTTCAATTCACCCCACCGTGTTGTGAGTTTGTTCTTAGGAGAGATCAAACCTTTCAACTTAGTGGTCATGAGCGTTTGACGTTCACCGGTGAAGGATATGTCTTCAATTTGGTAATAGTAAACAGCACCAGGTTTCGCTGAAGTATCTATCCATTTATAGTTAGAACGTTCACCGGTGGTGCCTTTACCTTGAATTAACTTTTCATTGACCCTCCTGAACTCACCATTCCGGGTATCACTACGGAGTATATTAAAACCAGCGTTGTCAAGTTCGGATTCGGTTGTCCAACGGACAACGACTTTCCCACCTTCCAATGTTGGACGGAAGAATGACAAGCTAACTGGTAGCGGTGAATGAAGGGTTTGACCTGGTGTGCTAATGTCGTCTTTATGTCCATAGAAGACATAGCGGATTCTATAAGTTCTGATGTCCATGCTTGAGAGAATCCAGCCTTTGCGTGTTGTCCCATCGGATACTTCACGAGTAAATCCGTTATCTATGATATCAGTAACGGTGTTTGTGCGTGCGACTGAAATACGATAACCGTTTTCAGTATTTGCATAAGGCCATTCCCAACTTGGTGGATCAAACCGTTCTCTATTTCCACGACGGTCATTTGCATCAGAAGCAAGGTTACCAACTTCGTCAACTAATTGCCACTTACTACGATCGTTTTCGTGCCCATTAGCGTGTAAGGTAATATTGAATCCGTAGACATTGAGAAAATCATCGCCAGGATCAATCATACCGAAAGTTTCTCGGTGTGTCGGCCACAGGACAAAGATATCAGAATTAGGTATGAAAACTTCACTCCGAGATGCTCTGCGTGATGTAATCAATACAGAGGAATTCGGTTTAATTTTCAAATCCTTAAGTAAGATACTTGCTTCACCTTCACCTTGCCAGTAAGCTGCATCACCGTCAGTTGTATCATGGTTTGTGATAGTCAGACGCCAGTTGTGTAGGTTTGCCCCAAGTGTCTTAGATGGATTACGTAGTTCAATCCACTGTGGCAGTCTACCGAATGCACTATCAGTATACATAATTTCACTGATATAAACAGCAGCAGTGATATCACTACCAACTTCCGGTAGTGCATTGTTAGGATAACCGGGTGTTCCACCGTTTGCATTTGTGTTGGCAGCCATACGTCTATAACCGACACCGGTCCATTCTACATTTCGGAATGCGGCTTCATCTTCACCATCTTTATTTTCATGTGCACCGACACCACTACGATCATTGTGTGTGGTCAAACGTTGGCGAAGATGAACGACATCTTTATCAAACCTGTTATGAAGAAAGCCTGGTGCATCAAATTTGTATAGTGGCCATAAATCAGTTTTTGAAACTGAATTAGGATATGGATCTTTACTCAAATTCGAATGATATCCAGCAATATCTACGATTTTGTCAAGATCGTCAGTCCCGGTTTCAGCAACACCTTTGTCATCATCAGCACCAGATCTTTGACCTTCATCGTTATCTGGTTTCCGCACCATCAGCACAAAATTACCGTCGTCAGGTAACACGAAATTTTGAGCCATATAACGAACAGGGCTCTTTCGCGTGCCTGGTGCCTGTTCTAATTCGCTTTTATTTACATTGTATCCAGCAGCAAGTGGATGGTCTAAATCCTCTACTGGATCGGTAGCGACAATAAGAAACACTTCATTTTTTTCTAATTGGGCACTATCATTTGCCGGAAACTGAATCAAGGCGGTATCGTTGTCTACTGCTGTCACAATTGAAATCATGTAATTCCGTAGGTTTATTTTGCCATCGGAGACATTGCGAAGTTCAATCCACTCATATTTTTCGTTCACTCCAGAACGGTTCGCAACCTCATTAATAACAATAGTATTACTGGCAGGTTTTATTGTCCGCTCTTGTATAATATCTCCCTGCGTCGTAGGTTTAAAGGAGTTTACACGTCCGGGTGTACCAACGTAATCATATTCAATGTTGCCTGATGTGCGCGCCTTTAGGTAAGTGTTTTGAGATGCTTTCCAACTACTCGCGGCTCTACCATCTCGGTTACTATACAGTGCCCCCTCTGCATTAGCATAAGCGTCTTTATCCTTCGGTAGTATTCTTGCCATAGAGATAAAGTCCCGCGCCTGTACACTGTCCCCACTGGAACCTTTTACAGTCCACGCAGCGTTACCGGGTCGGTTGTTGAAAAAGTTTGTTACCGAATCAACGTTAGGATCTGCGAGATCTTCTCTTAATCCGTTATTAGCATCAGTGATATCAGTGCCCATCAAGGATTTGATTGTAACAGTCACTGCATCAACATTGAGATTATGCAGTTCAATCCACTGTGAGGCATTCTCTGCTGTCTCATTACCGATGTAACTTTCGTCGAGTGCCCACATAATTTCACTGATACCGACAGTTCCGACAGCAGTGCCTGTACTTTCAAGAATAAGTGCACCCCCGCCGTGTGGGGCTGTTAGATCAAATAGGTACGCTAAATCGAGCATATCTCTCCACACAACTGTGTATACATCTGATCGAAAATGTATGCTTCTTGCTCCGGGTTGTGATGCATCATCGTCCCGAACCACAACAACGAAACTATTTCCGGGAATTTCGAACGTTCCATCTGGACGAACTACAGGAAGGGGATCTGGTTCTGGTACTGCAGAAACATCTTCAACCACTTCAAACCTTGCATCTGCAGGTGTTGATTCCAAGTTCCCAAGTGCTTCAAGACCTATACCAAGAATAGGGTCGATCTTTGCTGGAGTTGATACAGCGTTAGCTGCTACAGTGACAAATACAATAAGAGGAAGTTCCTCATACTGAGCAGATGCAACAGTAATTACGACTTCAAACGCGCGTTTAGAATCAGCTACACGTGCGGGTGTACCAACTGACAAACTACCACCAATATTATTATTAGGGTTAGTGTTACCTAAGACGATAAGGGAAATCTCGGAATCAGCAAGGACACCACCTACTCCATCCGCTACATCCATCAGATCCTTATCAAACTCAATACGCACTTTGAATATACTGGTTGAATCTTGCTCAATGGGTGGGACAACAGAGGAATCAGTTTCTCTTAATTCAGCAAAATCTGATCCATCATTTTTCACTAATTGAACAGAATTTCCCTTTATAGTATCATCTATAAAAGTAGTAGAAGTGGCATCTTTAGCATCTACCAATGTAATTGTTGCTTTCGGGTGATCAATTTCTAAGTGACCATCCGTTGGATCACTATCATGCGGGTGGGCGTGCACAGGGGTATGCACGAA
>VYFM01000440.1 GCA_009842375.1 Candidatus Poribacteria bacterium
AATTACAATCAATAGATAGGGGGAATAATACATTGTCTAAATGCATACCGATATATTATCGGATTATTCTATTTTTTCTTTTAATTATCATGCCAATGTTTGTATATGCCAATGATTGGTCAAGTTGGCGGGGACCTAATCAGGATGGCACGTCTATAGAGACTGATTTAGTTTCTGACTGGTCTATTGAAGGGGAAAACCTTCTTTGGCAAGCAGATTTTATTGGACGTTCTACACCTATTGTGTTAAACGATAGGGTGTACGTCGTTGGACGAATTGGCAAGGATATAACAGAGCAGGAACGGATTGCTTGTTTTGATGCCAAAACAGGTGAGTTCTTGTGGGATGACAAATTCAATGTTTTCCATACTACAATTACTTTCAACCGTGTGGGTTGGACAAGTCCAGTTGGAGACACAGAAACAGGGAATATCTACATACATGGGGTTCAAGGTATTTTCAATTGTTACGATATGGACGGTAACCTCGTCTGGTCTCGTTCACTAACTGAGGAATATGGCAGGATTTCTGGCTACGGTGGTCGTGTTCACACGCCAATTATTGCTGGTAACCTTGTTGTTATCAGTTACCTGAATGTCAGTTGGGGCTCTCAGGCAATCCCTCGTCATAGATATTTTGCTTTTAATAAATATAGCGGTGCCTTGGTTTGGGTCTCAACTCCTGGCGGTAGACCGTTAGATACAACTTACTCTACACCCGTTGTGACAGAAATAAATGGACAACGTTTAATTATCGGTGGAAATGCTGACGGCAGTATTTATGCGATAAAACAGACGACAGGGGAAATGGTATGGGGATTTAAACTAAGTAAACGTGGTATAAATACCTCTGTTATAGTTTCTGGTAATAAGGTTTACGCTACACACAGCGAAGAGAATTTAGATACAACGGCAATGGGACGCGTTGTCTGTATTGATGCGACTGGGACAGGTGACATAACAGAAACTCACGAAGTATGGCGATATGATGGCGTTGGGGTTGGTTATGCATCTCCTACACTCATGAATGGAAGACTCTATGTAGTTGATAACTCTGCAAATATCCACTGTGTTGATGCCGAAACCGGAAAGGCATTATGGGAACATAGTATCGGGACCGTTGGTAGAGGTTCACCAGTTTGGGCAGATGGAAAATTATACGCTACAGAAGTCAATGGAAAATTCCATATACTTCAACCCGGTGCGGATAAGTGTGAATCGCTTAGTGTTCAGGAGATAAATCGAGTAGATGATGACCATTATGTTGAAATTTTCGGTTCACCTGCAATTGCTAATGGACGTATCTATTTCACCACAGAAGAACGTCTCTATTGTATAGGGAGGAAATAATGAAGAAGATAAGTTTTACTTCAAGACAGAAAGACACATACATATTACGTTATCTGTTATTTGCATGCATGATATTCTCCCTAATTGTTATGGGTTGTGCTACCAAAGAGATTACAACTCCACCAATGAGTAATGAACCAGCAGTTGAACTTCTACTTACACCTGCAGAAACGATAACAACAGGTGAGCCTGTTGAACTGACCATCATCGGCTATGATGCTAATGGGAACCAGACAAATGCAATCGGAACAATAGAATGGACGTATACAGGATTAAGCGGATCGTTGGAGAATAGTACATTCACACCTGAAAAAAGTGCTGGCGCACATGCAGGAACGGTCACTGCAAAATCAGGTGAAATGAATGCTACCTCCCGCATCCGTGTGATTCCTTCACTTCCGTGGACGGAGGATTTTGAGTCGATCGAACTTGAAAAAATACCAACACATTGGATTGGTGCGACCAATAAATTCTTCGTCAGAGAAATAGATGGTAGGAAGGTATTAGTCAAGACACCTGCGCAGCGTGGCTTGGATAGATCCAACGTTTACATAGGTCCTTCAACGATGAAAGACTATCAGATACAGATTGATTTATTGGGTAAAAGAGACAAACGGCGAGTGCCTGATATGGGTCTTATTGCAAATCGTTATACATTGGACATGCAAGGTCGACATCAACGGTTGCAAATTAGGTCATGGGCATCCGACTTACGGATGGCAAAAACGATTGATTTCAAGTGGGAAACTGATGTCTGGTATACCATGAAAATGAAGGTTGAAGTTCTTGAGGACAAAGCAGTGATTAGCGGGAAAGTGTGGCGGACAGATGAATCTGAACCCGATGACTGGACAATAACTGCCGAAGATCCGCTTCCAAATCGTGAAGGGAGTCCAGGTATTTATGGGTATTCCCCAGCTAATATATATTACGACAATTTAAAGGTATGGTGATTTATGATTGTAGAAAATATAAGTGGTGCCAATGGCATCGCTACGCGTAACGACATATATTGTAAACGTAATTGCTTATATGATAACAAGGTTAACATAAAAGTGCCTTCCAATACATGTCAAATCAAATCTGAGAAAGATAAAATATATGGATTGCGATCCTATACGCCAATCCTTTTTGTGTTGATGTTGGGAATGTTTTTTGTCTCCTCTATATCCATCGCAGATTCGCACAAAGAAATAGCATTGTGGGGTGGTTCCTTAGGAAGAAACATGGTTTCAGATGAGGTAAACATAGCGTCAAGTTGGAATTTAGCAACAGGTGAAAATATCAAATGGACAGCAGAACTCGGTTCACAAAGTTATGCAGGTCCTCTTGTTATAGGCGGGAAAGTGTTTGTTGGAACAAACAACGAGGCACTACGAAATCCAAAATTGACAGGTGACCGCGGGAATATTCAAGCCTTTCGTGAATCTGATGGTGAATTTCTGTGGCAAATAACACATACAAAACTCGCTGCTGGACGTGTAAACGATTGGCCCCTACAAGGAATCTGTTCTACACCGTATATTGAAGGTGATCGCCTCTATTACATCTCTAACCGTTGTGAGGTGGTCTGTATTGATACTGAAGGATTTATGGACGGGGAAAATGATGGTCCATATAAAGATGAAACCGAAACCAGCTTAATAGACGGAGACATTATCTGGATCTATGATATGATGGATGAGTTAGATGTCTTTCCACATAACCTTGCCACCTGTTCCCCACTTGCTGTTGGCGATTTGTTATTCTTGGAAACAAGTAATGGTGTTGATGAAGGACATATCCACATCCCATCTCCATTTGCACCAAGTTTTATCGCGCTTAACAAAAACACAGGTGAACTTGCTTGGGAGGATGCATCCCCTGGAGAAAATATACTTCATGGTCAGTGGTCAAATCCTGCTTATGGTGTAATCAAAGGTGTTCCACAGGTTATCATCCCTGGTGGTGATGGTTGGGTTTATTCATTTGAACCGGAAACCGGAAAGATTATTTGGAAATTTGACTGTAATCCGAAAGACTCCGAATGGGTATTGGGTGGACGTGGTACACGAAACAACATTATTTCAACACCAGTTATTTATGATGAAAAAGTATATATTGCTGTGGGGCAAGATCCAGAACACGGTGAAGGTGTCGGACACCTATACTGCATTGACGCATCACAAACAGGTGATACTACAGATACTGCCGCAATATGGCACTTTGGTGATGACCAGTTCAACCGTACTATGTCAACCGTCGCGATCCATGAAGGTCTCCTCTATATCTCAGATTTAAGTGGTTTCGTATATTGTTTAGATGCCAATACCGGTGATCACTATTGGACATACGATACCTTCGCAGCGATTTGGGGTTCACCTTATATTGTTGACGGTAAGGTATATATCGGGGATGAAGATGGAGATGTTGTTATTCTGAAAACAGGTAAAACCATGGAAGTGTTGTTTGAAACTAACATGGGAAGTTCTGTTTACACAACTCCTGTCGCAGAAAATGGCGTGCTATACATCGTAACCCGTAACCAGTTAATTGCAATAGAAGAGCAGAGATGAACCTTACTCAAAAAACAGAAAATGCGCGAACAGCACTTGATGCACATGTACGTGAAATAGTCAACTGGCACTTCAGTCCAGAAACGGGCTGCCCCTTCTGGTTAGAATACGCAGAAGGTTTGGATTTCGATCCAAGAAAAGAGATTGGAGGTTATGCTGATCTAAAATGTCTTGGACATTTCCAGGATGAGTGGTTACGTGGTGGTCCCGTTCGCAGATGGGTGCCGAAAGCATACGCCGACAAACCGATTTATGTGTTTGAAACAGGTGGTTCCACAGGTGTGCCAAAGTCTCGGATTAGCGTACGCGATTTCCAAATTGATTATGAGTTGTTTAGTAAAACACTCTCAGATGAGGGATTCCCACCTGGTAGTGACTGGTTGATGTTGGGTCCAACAGGTCCACGCCGACTACGTCTTGCTGTTGAACACCTTGCACAACATCGTGGTGGAATCTGTTTTCTTGTTGATCTCGACCCGCGTTGGGTCAACCAACTTGTCCGTTACGGAAAAAATGAGGAAATGGATGCCTACAAGAACCATGTAATTTCGCAGGCATTGAATGTGTTAAAAGCACATGATAACGTCCAATGTCTGTTCACTACACCGAAGCTGCTTGAGGCATTGTGTGAAAAAATATCGTTAAAAAAAGCGGGTATAAAGGGTATCTTTTGTGGTGGAACAGAGATGGATGCACAATTTCATCGCTTTGCACGTGAAGAACTTGTCCCGGGAATTGATTTTGTGCCAACTTACGGTAACACCTTGATGGGGTTAGCAACCTGTAAACCCTTTGATCCATCAGATAACTATGCGATTATCTATTATCCACCACAACCGCGTGCTGTAATAGAACTGGTAAATCCGGATAACCCAGATGAACAAGTTAAATACGGAGAAACAGGGCGCGTGATGCTTACAACATTGACCAAAGAATTCTTTGTCCCATGTTTTCTTGAACGAGATGAAGCTGAACGCGCCGAACCGATTCCTGAATATCCTTGGGATGGTGTTGAAAACCTAAGGCTGCTTACAGAACTCCAAGAGAGTGTTGTAGTAGGCGTGTATTAAATTTACAGCAGTATCTTATTTTGGAACAAGTCGTAATCACTTGAAAGGAATATAACATGCCAACACAAATTGAAAAAGTTTTTCGGTCACCCTATTCTGTACCAAATGGTTTACAGGTTACAGATGAGGGTCTGTGGATTGTGGACCAAATCACCGACAGAGTTGCATTAGTTGAAATCACTTGTGATCCAGAATATCATGTACCGAAACATATCCAGGATATACCCAGTGACTCTTCCAATACAAGTGGCATGACGTACGGTGAGGATGCGCTTTGGTTAGCGGCAAACGGTTCAGGGGATCGTTGGCGTGCGGTGCGAGATACAGATGCAAAATCTGGTGAAATTTTCAAGGTTGACCCTACTACCGGTGAAACACTCGGTCGTTTTCCTGTGCCTGAAGGTGGTGGCACACACGGGGTTGAATATGATAACTTTGATGAAGGACATCTTTGGGTACAAACGTTAAAAAATCAGGAGATTCACAAAGTTAAAATATCTGATTGGTCTATTCAACATACTTTACCTTTACCTTATGGTAGGGCACATGGTACTGTTCGAGTAGAAGATGGACTTTGGGTAACCCATACCTCTGACAGAGTTATCGTCAAACTTGACCTTGATGATGGAGTAATCATTGATCAGATAGAAGTTTCAGAGGACTATCCTGAACCACACGGTTTATCCATTTACGGAAATGATTTCCTGTATTGTGATGCATCCTCTGGGTGGATTGCGAAGATTACGAGGTAGTCAAATTAAGTGATACACATTCCAATTTTACGCGCAGGTCGAACCTATAGAAGTTTAAAAACTATCAGCGTTTCACATATCAAAACGGGTGAACCGTTGGTTGAAGTCAGTCAAGCCAACAGAGGTTTAATTGCCAAAGACCTACTTGATTTACCTCTCCATAGGCAAACTCTTGCAGAGCATTCTGTCTCAGATTTGATAGAAAAATGTATTGATGCTGCAAAGTTCTTCACATCTGCAGACCTACCACTTGATGGCGGCACTCAATCTGCAAAAG
The DNA here is from genome assembly GCA_009842375.1 of Candidatus Poribacteria bacterium. Taxonomy (GTDB): domain Bacteria; phylum Poribacteria; class WGA-4E; order WGA-4E; family WGA-3G; genus MSPOR6. Next base: position 6,004 of record VYFM01000440.1, read on the forward strand.
ATTATATTCAGCAAGTGTCTGGAACAACAGGATTACCTGAAGCACTATGCAAACAGAACATGGGAAAGATACAAGGGGTTTTGGAGAATATAGAACAGGTTTTAGATGGTTTGACTAGGGGTCTTGATTTACAGATACTTGACTCTGGATGGGGGATCCAAAACGACCGTGTGTTAAGTTATGTATGTGAAACAGATTCATTAGGTGCTGTGCTACCGAGTAATTCTCCAGGTGTACATTCTCTTTGGATACCTGCTCTCCCATTAAAAGTACCTCTTGTGTTAAAACCTGGACGTGAGGAACCTTGGACACCCTATCGTATTGCACAGGCATTTATCGCTGCCGGTGTGCCAGTCGAAGCCTTCAGTTTTTATCCAACAGATTATCCGGGGGCAAACGAAATCCTATTTCGATGTGGAAGATCCATGCTCTTTGGTGGTGGTTCGACTGTAGCACCTTGGGTAAATGATCCGCGTGTAGAAATACACGGACCGGGACGTAGTAAAATTATTATACATAACGAACAGACCACGAACTCAGAAGAATATCTTAATCTAATCGTGGAATCGGTTAGTAAAAATGGGGGTCGATCCTGTATTAATGCTTCTGGTGTGTGGGTAACGAAAAACGGCAACGAAATTGCTGAAGCATTAGCCGAACGATTGGCGCGTATTGAACCGAGACCACTTGACCATCCAGAGGCAGGCATTGCAGCATGGGCAAATCCAAAGTCTGCACACGGTATTTCATCACTAATTGATAGACACTTAAAACAACCGGGTGCGATAGAATTGACAAATGGAGATAGAGTAGTGGAATTAGACGGTTGCACTTTTCTCAGACCGACGGTTATATGGTGTGAGGACCCAGAACATCCGTTAGCAAATACCGAATTTCCGTTCCCCTTCGTAAGCGTTGTTGAAGTTCCATCATTGCATTTAGTAGAATCAATTGGAGCTACGTTAGTTGCTACTGTGATAACTGAAGATGACCTAATCATAGAAAATCTTTTAAATACGCCCCTCATTGATAGATTGAATATTGGTGCAATTCCCACGAATCAGATATCGTGGGATAGTCCACATGAAGGCAACCTATTTGAGCACCTATATAGACAACGCGCATTTCAACAAGGATGATATTCGTTTATTCTGTCGAATTACATATCCTATTTCACTATACAAACGCGCATACATTTTTTGCATGTATGATGCATTTTTTGTATTAAACCCTCCAATCTTTGT
>VYFM01000199.1 GCA_009842375.1 Candidatus Poribacteria bacterium
TTGTGATAGTGCTTGAAAAATTGAAATACTTTTGAAGTGGGAGGTATAAGGTTACCGTTGGAAAGACAACATTAAATGACTATTCAAACGGATGTTATATGCTGCATAGACATACCTAAGGATGAGTTGTACCAAGGTGACTGAAAGAAATAATGATAGATTTTGAACAAGAAGAATTTGATAATGCAAGTGCGAAAATAAAGGTTATTGGTGTTGGTGGAGCAGGCGGAAATGCTGTAAGACGTATGATAGAAGCAGGTCTCACCGGCATTGAGTTTTATGCTGTAAACACTGATCAGCAGGCACTTAGCACATGCCATGGTGCGAAACAAATTCCGATTGGAATGAGCACAACCAATGGATTGGGTGCAGGTGCAAATCCTGAGATTGGAAAAAAGGCTGCTGATGAAGACCGAGAAGTTTTACAAGAAATTGTTGATTCTGCAAACATGGTTTTTGTTGCAGCAGGTATGGGTGGTGGTACAGGAACTGGTGCAGCACCAGTTATAGCAGCTCTCGCTAAGGAGAAGGGTGCTTTAACAATTGGTGTCGTTACACGTCCATTTAATTTTGAAGGTAGACATCGTGCGGAAAAGGCTGAAGTTGGATTGAATGAACTTCGAATAAGTGCTGACTCTGTCATCGTAGTTCCAAACCAACGTCTGATAGACACCATTGATAGGAAACTCCCTATTCCAGAAGCATTCAAGATAGGCGATGAGATTCTATTACACGGTGTTCAGAGCATCTCTGATATTATTACGGAGGCAGGTGAAATTAATGTAGACTTTGCTGACGTTGAAACTGTCATGCGTGATGCGGGAACAGCCTTGATGGGGATGGGGCGAGCCACTGGAGATAATCGGGCTCAAGCTGCTGCTGCTGCTGCTATTTCCTCAGACCTTCTTGAAGAAAACAGTATTGCAGGTGCTGTTGGTATGATCGTAAATATCACATCACCGCCAGATTTTACAATGGCGGAATTGGATGACACAATGCGAGTAATTGTAGAAGCTTCTGAAGATGCACAACCTATCTTTGGATTGGTCTATAAGGATGAATTGGAACTCAACGATGAAGTTCTGGTGACTGTAATTGCTACAGGATTTGATCCGCCTTCTGATCTGGGTTATTCAACAAGCCAAGGAAGCCAAGGTGGTGGATTTAATCGTGGAGGTACAGGAGGTGCACAACAGAAACCGATGTTCCAAGGCAGCCGTATTCGGAATAATGAATCCAGCGGTTCTGGACCTGGTCAACAAGGCACGCAACGTCCCGCATGGGACAGGCAACCACAGGATAGAAAGGACGAGAAACTACCCGTGTCCTCACAATCGAGAACACCTGTATCTCAGCGTCAGCAACCACAACGAAATGCACAAGAACCACAACGAAATGCACAAGAAGAACCGGAAAATGATCAGGCTGCAAATGATGAGCAAGAACAGAACAAAGAAAAACAGTGGGATATCCCAGCGTTTCTACGTGTTCAACAACGTCGTGATAAACGAAGAAACTAAGTCTGTTCAAATTATTGAATATATAAATTATTAACGAGGAACAATATTGGATTTACGCCAGCACACACTTCAGCTACTACAAACAGAAAAACACACAGTTGAAGATAAACGTGCATCAACACACTATAGGAAGTCTAACAGATTCGCATTGGTTTATCCGAGTACATACCAACTTGGCATGTCAAGTTTAGGAGTGCAGGTGATACATACGACGTTGAATCGTCGTTCGGATACCGCTTGTGAACGTGTTTTTATTCCAGAATCAAAATGTGTTCACGAATTGATCAAGAAGAATATCCCGCTTTTCTCATTAGAAACACAAACTCCTCTGAACGCATTTGATATAGTCGGATTTTCAGTTTCATTTGAATCTGATTATGTCAATATCGTACGTGCCTTGGAATTAGGTAAAATACCGCAGCTATCTGATGAACGTTCAGATTGGGATCCGCTTATCATCGCGGGTGGAATAAATATCTCTTATAATCCAGAACCGTTAGCGGATTTCATAGATGTCTTTGTGGTAGGTGAAGCAGAACTGATTATCCATGATTTGATGGATAAATTCAACGATTGGAAACAGTCCAATACCCCTAAAGCAGAATTACTAAAATCTCTCGCAAAAGAACCAAGTTTGTATGTTCCAAGTTTTTATGATGTTTCATATCACACAGATGGAACTGTAGAGGATGTCAGTGCTAAGCCTGGATTTCCAGACAAAATTCGTTCCGCAGCAGTACCAGTTCTTAATGATATAGAAACCTGTACACATATACATACACCTAACACAGAATTTTCCAACGCGCACCTGATTGAAATTGTACGAGGGTGTGGTAGGCAGTGTCGTTTCTGTGTAGCGGATTATGCACGTAGATGGCCTCGACACCGTACCGTAGATAACACGCTTGAACTGGCAGAAAAAGCACGAGGTATTACGGACAGAATTGGACTGGTTGGTGCGTCTATTTCTGATCATCCGCAGATTAACGAGATAGCAACTGGTTTGGTTGATCGAGGATTTCGTATCTCCTGTGCTTCGCTTCGTGCAGAAACAGTTGAAGCACCTTTGCTTGATGCACTTGCAGATAGTGATCAAGGTACGATCACTATCGCACCGGAAGTAGCAACTGAGGAACTACAAAAGGTTGTTAACAAAGCAATTCCGAAAGAACGTCTCTATTACGTTTTTGAAGAGGCGTTGAAACGAGATATTCTTAACCTTCGGTTATATTTTCTCATTGGTGTTCCGCAGGAAACACCGAACGATGTAACTGCAATCGTGGATATGGCACGAGAGATGCGTACTATCTTGTTGCCACATGCTAAGCGTACAGGAAAAATAGGTCGTATAAGTTTTACAATTTCACCGATGGTGCCAAAGCCACATACACCATTTCAATGGGTAGCAATGGAACCACCAAAAACAATTGCAAAAAAGCTTGATTATCTGAAGCGGGAAATAAACAGACTTGGCAGTATCAAAGTGTCCTCTGCAAGTGCACGGATGGCACACCAGGAGGCTGTATTTGCCAGAGGAGACCGCCGGCTTGGAAAAGTTATTCTTGACCTTGCGCGAGGGAATACTTGGAACAACGCATTCCGTACACATGGGTTAGCTCCAGATTTCTACGCACTTCGTCAACGTGGTTTCACCGAAGTAAACCCGTGGGATCATCTTGACCTTAACGTTAAACCCCAATTTTTACAACTTGAACACAACAAACACGAAAAAGGTTTTATGACCAGTCAATGCGATACGACTGTCTGTAAAAAATGCGGTGCTTGTTAAACAATTGCTGGATTGTGTTTTTATGTTGTCTTGATTTGATAATTGACATACGTGAGAATGAATTACTATGAGGAGGGACTTACAGTGTTAAGATGGATAAAATTCACAGTGATATTGGTTACATTACTGTCATTATTCATTGTAGCTCCGCACACATTCGCGGATTTAGATGATGAATCACTCGTGTTATACTTTTCCTTTGATGAAGGCAAGGGGGACACAGCAAAAGATAGTTCTAATTATGGACATGATGGTGACCTTATAGCAAATCCCTCTTGGGTTGATGGTAAATTTGATAGCATGGCACTTGAATTTGATGGAGCAAAAAGTCAATATGTAAAAGTTCCAATAAACGACACCCTCCAGTTGAGAGAACAGTTTACCGTAGCTTTTTGGGTTAAACGTGGAGCCAATCAGGTTGCGACATGGAACTATATGGTTGCTGCTGGTTCACTTGTATGGGCAACTATTTTTAATAGAGATTCACAGAAAACTTATCTCTGGTCCAAAGGTCCTAACTGGCAACAAAAAGGTATTACCGATGAAAACCAACCTCAAGATTGGGTGCATATTGCTGTGACGCATGATATACAGAATGATGTAAGTATTTATTATGATGGCAAAAAAGTCGGTGGTGGACCAAAACCACCAGCAATTATTCAGATTGACGGTTCAGTAATGGTTGGAGCAAGACATCCAGGTCTTGAATTTTTTACGGGGATAATTGACGAAGTGTATCTCTTTCATCGAATCCTTTCCGTTGATGAGATAAACAGTGTTAAAGATGGTGCATTTTTATCTGTAGAACCTGCGGGTAAATTGTCTACAAGATGGGGTATTATAAAAGCTGAATACAAAAAATAGGTTAGGGTTAGGTATAGCAATAAGGGCAGAGTTACCTCTGCCCTTTTTCGTTTTATCCCTTGTGAGTGGTGATTAGTAGGGGTTGGACTGTTTAACGTGAAACCAATCCATTAAGATTCAATAGTTGGGTTATATTTACCTATAACGATTCCAATTCATTTAATGCTGCTATAATCTGCCCTGAAGATGTTCTACCACCGTATCTTGTCCCGAGGTCTTTCCAAGCGATTTTTCCATTTTCATCAATAATGTAGGTTGTAGGACGTGCTAATCCTGAACCATTCTGGTCAAAAGCATTGTAGTCCTCAATAGTATGTTTGTCATCATCTGAAAGTAGGAGATAAGATATATTCTCACTATTACGTGTATTAGATGCACCTGCTGGAGAATCTGCACTAATAGCAATCAATTCAGCTGCACCAGCTTCTTTAATGTTCTCATAACCATCCTGCAACTCACCGAGTTGTCCTCTACAAAACGGTCATCCACCAGTGGCATAGAAAGCAAGCACAACCACTTTTCCTGTGTAGTCGTCCAAAGAATGTATATTACCATCTCCATCAGGAAGTGAAAATGCGGGTGCTGTCTCACCTATTGATAAGCCTTCACCAGCAGGTAAAGGGTCGAAAGTTGGTTCTTGCGGGTCTGTTAATATATCTTCTGGAAGCATATTAGTATCAAGGCATCCAAAACCTATCAGTGCCACAGCAATTAGTGCGGCAAACGCAAGACCATTAATTAGTCTATTCATCATATTCAATTACTCCTTCGTCTCCTTGTGTTTGCATCCATTTTTGAACATCAGCACGCATCTGTTCAAGAATTGGGTGTGATGTTGGATCATAAGCTATATTGTCAAATTCGTAAGGATCTACAGTTATATCATACAGTTCCTCAACAGGATGGTGTTGTGTTAAATAAACAAGTTTAGCAGTATTAGGGTCATGTTTTGCTTTTTCCACCCAACTGTTCCATACCTCTGCATGGCTTTCTGGTATACCCTCTACCTGAGTGAAATGCGTGGTCCAAGTATTTTCAGGCATAAGGTTTAAGATATATTTGTATCGGTTATTTCTAACACATCTTTGTGGGAATACGTTCATGTTTCCATCGCGTGTATGTGTGCCGTATATTTTATCACGAAAAGTTGCTTGTTGTCCACACAAAACATCCTTGTAACTTCTCCCATCAATCTCTTTAGAAGGTTCCCCTCCTGCGATATCAATAAGTGTTGGTAAGAAATCAATATGAGAAATCATTGCGTCTGATACAGAACCATTTGGAACTACGTCTTGCCACCTTGCGATAAATGGAAGATGAATACCTGTATCGTATAATGTCCACTTGCAGTGGGGCCACTCAGATCCGTGATCAGTTGTATATATAAAAAGTGTGTTATCTGAATATCCGTGTGTTTCCAACATTCTATCAATTTCTCCAATACGTGTATCCATCGTAGTGATATCCTGATAGTAGTTTGCAAGTGCTTTTCGTGCAATAGGTGTATCTGCCATATAAGGAGGCAAGGGAAGTGTGTTCGGGTCATATATCTTGTTCGGTTCCCAAGTAACATGTGGGTTACTATCACCTAAAATAAGACAGATCGGTTGATTAGGTTTTTCTTGCCGATGGGTAGATAAAAATCTTTCAACAGGAACGGTATCAAGACCTTCGGCGCGATATTTACGTCTATGTTCTTCGCGTTTTGGTAGAAATCCACCGATATATTCAAAATCGAAGAGTTCAGCAGGTTTCACATGTGTTTTTCCTGCGATAGCGACCCTATAACCTTGTTGGCGTAGCAGTTTTGGTAAGGTATCAAGTGTTGCATGACATTCTGTATGGTTCCCCATAGCACCGTGTCGCGCAGGATATAATCCTGTGTATAGTGTGGATCGTGAAGGTGCGCAGGTAGGTGTTGGTGTAAATGCTTGCGTAAAACGCATTCCATGTTCAGCAATGCGATCTAAGTGTGGTGTTTTGATATGTGTGTTTCCGTAGCAACCGAGGTATTCCATGCCATGATCATCGGATAGATAGACAATAATATTTGGTTTCGTCATTCATATCCCTCGACTGTTGGAAACGGTTGCATTTTCTCAGTGTTCTTGATTTCTATTTCAACAGGTTCTGGCGGGAATTGAGTACATACTTCACCATCTTTCATTGCCCAACGGGTTTGCGGTGGCATACGTATGCTGTTTCTTACGATATCAGGATTTGTCCACACTCCAGCAACAGCAATACGACTCTTGTTGCTCTTATTAGGAGGACTATAGTGCCACATATTGCTATGCCAAAACACTACATCGCCAAGTTCTAATTCTATGTGATGTATACCTTGTTTTTTCGTCATCTCCTTAACTGCTTCACGGGGTAGTTCTCCGTGGATACTATCTGGATATAGTACATGTTGTATAATATCTGTCTTGTGACTTCCTGGGATAAACTGCATGCATCCATTCTCTTGTGTAGCCGGTTCAAGTGGCATCCAGAAGTTGAAAGGTTCCGTCTCACCATCACGCCAAAGTCCGTTATCCTGATGCCATGGAGTAGCACTTCCAGTACGCGCAGGTTTTAGGAAACAACTATTATATTTGACTAATATATCACCACCGAGAAAATGGTGTGCTATGTTTAGCAATTTCTCACCGGCATGAATGTTGTGCCATATTAAAGGTGATTGAACACAGAAGTTGGCTAATTTCCTGTAGCGCGCAATACGTCCTTGTGGTGAGTCGTCCATTGGATTCATTGGATCTAAGTTAGCAAACTGACCGGGTTCGGGCAACATAATGACATTACGGATCACCCCACGTAGTTCAGCAGCGAGGTCCGCAGAAATTACATTGCGGAGTATAAAGTATCCTTCCGACTCATATTGCGTCTTTTGTTTCTCCGTTGGTTGCCATAGCGACATAGAAATAATATCTGTCCTTTGATGAATACCAAGATAGTCAA
>VYFM01000369.1 GCA_009842375.1 Candidatus Poribacteria bacterium
CTATTAAGCAACCGATTTGAAAGTGTCAGAAGCACTTCGTAACAAGGAGGAACTGGCGGACTTAACGCTGTTTTGCGTTTTGAGGAGACCCAGGTATCTTAATGAATAACGAACAAACCCATACAGATGATTCCACAATTGATGTGGATGAAGAGAAACAACATGTTGAAGATTCTACTGAAGTAGCACACGATGAAGCAGATGAAACCGAAGCATCAGAAATAACCGATGAAGGTTCTACGAATGGGACAGAAGTTGAAAACAATGGGACTGAATCTGCTGCTGATGAGACTGAAACAACACAAGAGGAACCAACAGTTGAGGATTCTACACAGCAAGATTTAGTAGAGGACGCAGCCCAAGATGCTGAATCTGTAGAAGAATCCGTTACTGTTGAGGGGCAAAATGATAAATCAGGAGATGAATCTGAAGAAACAACTGATGACATTGTAACCGAGGATGATTCGCAAGAAGTTGAGTCTGAAGAGACTATCTCAGCAACCGACACCGAATCACCTGCAGATGTGCCTGAAGCTGCTGAACAAACTACTGAACCTGAGAGTGTCGCTGTTGAAGAACAAACAGTTCCGATGAGCCAAGAATCTCTTGAAGCAGCTTATGATAATTCACTCAAAGCGTTTACAGATGGAGAGATTGTAAAAGGTACAGTTGTGGATGTAAGTCGCGACGAGGTAATGATTGATATTGGGTTTAAATCTGAAGGTTATATTCCAGCAGCAGAATTTGATTCTGGTGAGAACGATTTACCCAATGTTAAAGTTGATGATGAGATTGATGTTTACATCGTTCGCCGTGAAGATTCAGAAGGGCAAATAGTACTATCTAAGAAGATAGCAGACCAAACATTGGTTTGGGATGAGATTACCCAGGCTTATGAGAGCGGGACTCCTGTTGAAGGTCAGATTAAGGAGAAGGTTAAAGGTGGACTTCAGGTGTCTGTAGGTTCGTTACGGGCATTTCTCCCGGCATCACAAGTTGAATTAAGACCTATTCAAAACCTTGAACAATACATTGGTGAAGTTTTTCAGATGAAGGTCATCAGCATGAGTAAACGACGGAACAACATTGTTTTGTCACGTCGCGCATGGTTGGAAGCTGAAATGGCTAAGAAGAAAGAAGAGGTCTTAAAAACACTTGAGGTAGGTCAACTTATCACAGGAGTAGTGAAGAATATTACTGCGTTTGGGGCATTCGTTGATCTCGGAGGTGTTGATGGGTTACTTCATAAAACCGATATGGCATGGAAACGTATACACCATCCATCCGAAATTGTCAATATCGGTGATGAAATTGAAGTCCAGGTCATTGCTATTGGAAGGGACAACGAAAAAATATCCTTGGGATTGAAGCAAAAAACAAGCGATCCTTGGGAAAACGTTGAAGAAAAATATATCATCGGTTCTAAAGTTAGTGGAACGGTTGTGAACATTGTCAATTACGGTGTATTTGTACAGCTTGAAGAAGCGGTTGAGGGATTGATTCACGTTTCTGAAATGGCATGGACTCGACGTAATGTTGCACCGTCACGTATTGTTACCAAAGGTGATGAAATTGAGGCAATTGTCCTTGAAATTTCTAAAGAGGAAAAAAGAATTTCATTAGGAATTAAGCAGTTACAACAGAATCCGTGGGAACTTTTAGAACAAAAGTATCCTGTAGGTACAAAAATAACTGGACGTATCCGGAATCTGACTAATTTTGGGGCGTTTGTTGAAATTGAAGAGGGTATTGACGGTTTAATTCATACATCCGATCTATCTTGGACTGATCGTGCCTCTAATCCACAAGAAATACTCAAGGAAGGTGACGAAGTAGAAGTCGTTGTACTGCAAATTGATGCATCTGAACGCCGTGTCTCATTAGGACTTAAACAGACACAGCCTGATCCTTGGGATGAAGTGCCAGAAAAATATAAGGTCGGTTCTATTGTAAGAGGACAGATTGTCAATTTAACCAGTTTTGGGGCTTTCACGAAACTTGAGGAAGGTATAGACGGATTAATTCACATCTCTGAAATTGCTGATCGACGTATTGAAAGACCAGAAGAGGTTGTTTCAGTAGGAGATGAATTAGATGTCAAAGTCATTAACCTTGATCCAAAAGGAAGACGTATTGGATTGAGTCTGAAAGCTGCAATTGCTGATCAGGAACGAGCTACCACGCCTCCAGAGGAACGTCAAGAAAGACCAAGACGTGAACGTCCTGTACGTGAACGTCAACCAAGGCGTCCTAAACCTGTTGAGGAAGAGGAAACCATTATGGGTGCTCTGCTCAAGCAGGAAATGGGAAAAAACAATGTAGATAATCTTATGAATTCTCAGGAAAATGAGATCCCTGATGTCCCTGAAAGCACTGAAGATACTGAGGTTACCGAAGATTCTGTTGCACCAGAGGTGTCTGAAGACACGGAACAAACTGAGACTTCTGAAGATACTGAAGCATCCGCAGACACGGAACAAACTGAGACTTCCGAAGATACTGAAGCATCCGCAGACACGGAACAAACTGAGATTTCTGAAGACAGTGAGGGTTCAGAAACACCTGAGATGACTGAGGATTCCAATAGTTAATTTAGTGATTGAGCATTTTTTATAGACCTTTATCTTAGGTTCGTCCCCATTTTCTAATTTATGCAATGATGCCTGCATTTTTTCTGTTCTGTACCCACCCCTCGTGAATACTTAAATGCGAGACATACCGAACCTTATGCATCAAATGAATTATTGGATAGGGTGTAATTATCAGGATGCTACCTCATTATACATTGTCGCAAGTAAGTATGTTAGATTAATATCTTTTGTATTCGTTTAATGAGGTACTTCTGGATGACATTGGGTAAGTTATGTACAGAAAAGCGTTCTTTCGAGGAAAAAAGGAATGATAATTCTTTCGTATGTGGGAGATAAGAAAAATATGTTGACAGGAGAACTGAATTGAGTCGTAATTTTTTATTTTCGTCCGAATCTGTAACAGAAGGGCATCCGGACAAAATCGCTGACCAGATTTCTGATGCTGTTCTTGATGCCATTCTAACAGAAGACCCGTTAGGAAGAGTGGCATGTGAAACACTCGTTACAACCGGACTTGTCATTATCGCAGGAGAAATAACAACCACAGCCAGTCCAAATTTGCAAGAGATTGCTCGTGAAGTCATAGCAGACATTGGATACACAGATGCAAACTACGGATTTGATGCTGAGCATAGTGCAATTTTAGTTACAATTGATAAACAGTCTCCAGATATTGCTATGGGTGTCAATCCAGGTGGTGCTGGTGACCAAGGTCTAATGTTTGGTTACGCATGCACCGAAACACCTGAATTGATGCCTTTGCCGATCACTTTAGCACATCAATTGACCCACCGTTTGGCTCAAGTACGCAAAGAAGATATCCTTGATTACATCCGTCCCGATGGCAAATCCCAAGTAACAGTTGAGTATGTTGATAACAAACCTACCCGTGTAACCACTGTTGTCGTTTCATCACAGCACGATCCTGATGTTGCTGATTCCGATCTCAAAGAAGGAATAATTGAAGAAGTAATCAGGAAAGTTATTCCTGAAGATTTGATGAGTCCTGATGTTGTTTACCATATTAATCCAACAGGCCGTTTCGTGACAGGAGGACCTCATGGGGATGCAGGATTAACCGGCCGGAAAATCATCGTGGATACCTATGGGGGTACTGGACGACATGGTGGCGGGGCACTTTCTGGAAAGGATGCCACAAAAGTTGACAGAAGTGCTACTTATGCTGCACGACATGCAGCTAAAAATCTTGTTGCTGCTGGATTAGCAGAACGATGCGAAATCCAAATTGCTTATGCTATCGGATGTAAAGCTCCTGTCTCGGTTATGGTTGATACATTTGGAACAGGGGATGATATTATGGCTGCAAAATTAGTCAATCAACATTTTGATCTAACCCCAGAAGGCATCATTGATAGATTGAAACTACGAGAACCAATATACAAAAATACTGCCGCTTACGGACACTTTGGACGCAATGAACAAGGGTTCACGTGGGAAAAAACTGATTATGTTGAAAAACTTAAGGTGTAAGGAGGAAGATGGACTACGATATCAAAAATATAGACCTTGCAGATGTGGGAAAACAGCGGATTGATTGGGCAAACAGGTTCATGCCTGTTCTAACATCTATCCGTGAACGTTTTGCAAAAGAACAACCATTGCGAGGTTTAAAAGTTGCAGCATGTCTACATGTTACAACGGAAACAGCAAACCTAATGCAAACTTTGAAGGCAGGCGGGGCAGAATTAGCACTGTGTGCTTCAAACCCGCTTAGTACACAAGACGATGTCGCTGCTTCCCTCGTTGTTGATGATGACATCGCGGTATTTGCTATTAACGGTGAGGATACAAAGACATACTACCAACATATTCAGTCTGCACTTGAAACACAATCAAATATCACAATGGATGATGGTGCTGATTTGGTTTCAATATTACATTCAGAAGAAACAAATCCAGCACTTGTTGAGCAGGTTGTAGCGGGTACAGAAGAAACAACTACTGGTGTTATCAGACTAAAAAGCATGGCTGCTGAAGGTGTGCTGAAATATCCTATTATTGCTATTAATGATGCTGATACAAAACATTTTTTTGATAACCGATACGGCACTGGACAAAGCACTTTAGATGGGATTATCCGCGCAACAAACCTGCTAATTGCAGGAACAACTGTTGTTGTGGCAGGATACGGTTGGTGTGGTAGAGGTGTCGCAAGTCGGGCACGCGGATTAGGCGCAAACGTCATTGTAACGGAAGTAACCGCTTTGAAGGCATTAGAGGCAGTCATGGACGGATTCAGAGTCATGCCGATGCAGAATGCCGTTAAAGAAGCAGACCTTGTAATAACGTTAACAGGCGATATTCATGTCCTTCGTAAGGAACATTTTGAGGCGATGAAGGATGGTGCAATTATCGCGAATTCAGGACATTTTAATGTCGAAATAGATATTCCAGCACTTGAGGAACTCGCAATTGATAAAGCAAAAGCACGTGAATTCGTAGAATCTTTTACACTTGCCGATGGAAGAACATTATATCTCATCGGTGAAGGTAGATTGGTGAACTTAGCATCAGCTGAAGGACACCCGGCAAGTGTCATGGACATGAGTTTTGCTAACCAAGCGTTATCCCTTGAATTCATCGCACAAAACAAGAAAAAACTTGAAAATAGGGTCTACGATGTTCCGGCATTCATTGACGAGGAAGTAGCCAGACTGAAATTAGCAGCATTCGGTGTTGAGATTGACACGTTGACAGCAGAACAAGAAAAATATCTCAACTCATGGGAAATGGGTACTTAGACAATTCGCTTTCGTGTATTTTGTGACTTCCTTTGAAGATGTGAATATAAACTAATCTCACCTAATCAAACCTTCATTTAATCCTTATGAAAAAAGCAGAAATCTGGGAGGGAGTAGTTTTACTTCTTGCAGCAGTGCTTTTGTTGCCGATATGGTTAGCACAGTCAGGAAAAGTCGAATTCCCTCCGACCATTTTCACTATACTTGAGTATCTACGCATTCCGCTTATTCTCGTGCTTGCTGTTATTTTAGTGAGACGTGTGCGTCGAGTTATTAACGCAATGCGTGAAAACAAAAATCGTCCAGGACCGTTTTAGCAATAAGAATGGAGAAATAATGGGAGTTTTAGTTGTTGGAACGGTTACTTTAGATACCGTAGAAACCCCACAGAAACGTGTTGAAGATGTGCTCGGAGGGTCTGGAACTTATGCCGCGGTTGCAGCAAGTTTTTTTGGAAAGCCAGTTCGTCTTGTTGGCGTTGTTGGTGCTGATTTTCCACAGGTGTATACAGACTTCCTCAATGACAAGGGAATTGACCTTGAAGGACTAACACGTGTGGAAAACGGCAAAACCTTCAGATGGGGTGGAAGATATGCAGACGACTTCAACGTGCGCGATACCCTTTTTACGGAACTGAACGTCGTCACTGATTTCCATCCAGAAATTCCTTATGCATACAAAGAAACATCCTACCTCTTTTTAGCAAACGGTCCACCGCAATTGCAACTAAGCATCATTGAACAGACATCAAACCCAAAACTGATTGTCTGTGATACGATGGATTTCTGGATAAATGAGGATCGAGAAGCGTTAGAGAAAACAATAGAACGCGTGGACATCCTTATCCTGAACGATAGTGAGGCAAAATTACTCACTGGTGAATCTAATCTATTGCTGGCAGCAAAAGGCATTCTCCGCTATGGACCTAAACGAGTGATTGTCAAAAAGGGTGAGCATGGGGCAATTAGTATCACGGAGTCATCATTCTTTAGCGCGCCAGCATACCCGCTTACAGAAGTAGTAGACCCTACAGGTGCGGGTGATAGTTTCGCTGGAGGTTTTATGGGATATTTGGCATCTGTTGATGATATATCAGAAGGTTCAATCCGCAAGGCGATGATGTATGGTACTGTTACCGCCTCATTTAACATTGAAGACTTCAGCATCAATCGGCAGAAGTCAGTGCAATTTTCCGAAATTGAAGTACGGTATCGGGAACTTCAGGAAATGGTCAGGTTCTGACAAGATATTTCATGGCTTTATGCTTCATCTCCAAGCACTTCCTGAATCGCTTCATTATATTTCTTCGGATCTCTAAAGTACAACTTTGCATTGTCAACGACGCGCTTCAACAGTGCAAGGTCGTCCTGCTCAATGTTTTCAACCTTCAGTAAAGACCTAATCTTTTCTTCACTAAATACACCATATAACTGACCTATTGCAGAATTCAAGAATGCTGCTGTCAGTATTGTAACATTTTGAAATGATAGTACAACACACCGATCATTTGAAAGGGCAGTAGTGATACGATTGTAAACTTTTTGTCCATCGCCGGAGGCAACGCATATAGAACTGCCAACGACTTCAAATAGGGAGATTTTTATTTCTTCAGGCATGTTGTGTCTCCTTAATAGAAATAGATTTTTCTACGTTGTGATTAGAAGCAATTACGAAATATTTAAGTGTTTTCAGCCTCAGTACCAAATATAATTTCTTTTAATTCATCGTAAGTAGACATTCCAAGCTTGATTAACGGGGCAAGTGTATCC
>VYFM01000424.1 GCA_009842375.1 Candidatus Poribacteria bacterium
AAATTAATGCATCTGCAATAGCGTCAACAACCATTTTCTTTTTTGAATATGTAATACCAGTGTTGATATTGACCGTGATCAGCAGAGGAGTCTAATAAATCAGGGGTAATAGTGTGTTTAAGACTTTCTGGGATAAACATTCCTGTATCTGAACGGTCTTCATGAAAAATACGACTTTGTGCTGCATGAATCACACTGTGTTGTTCCTCTACCGATAACTGGGACTCAACAAATCCCTCAATCCACAATCCACGATAGATAAATGTATCAACAGGAATAAGACTTACAGTCTCTGGTACATAAGAAACAGGCTCACAAGCCAAAGGATACCATAAGAGAAGGTTAAGCACTTGAGTATCGGTTGTAAAACCAGCCTTGCAAAATGCACGCTGACTTGCATGGTTATCGACTCGAATTGATGCCTTTGCCCGATAGGCACCCAAATTTGAACCATAGGTTAATGCTTCCTTGATAAGTTTGGTTCCTATACCCTTTCCCTGACTCGTCGCGTAAACGACAATAAGATCTATCTCCCATTGCAACATCGGTTTAGACACCAAAAAAGCAGAAAGGAAACCAGCAACTTCGCCATCCTTAACTGCAACCAAGACTTTATGCACGGGTGACGAAATGTGATCGGTAAAAACATCAAAAAGAAGTGATACTTTCCATGTCTCCTGTAAGATTCGGTTGATTGCTTCTGCATCATCTGGTTGGGCTAATCTAACATCTAACATCTTATCCCATTTTTTAATTGAAAAATTGTCATCATAAACTGTAGGTCGGAGTGAGTTTAGCGAAGTCCGACACTTCTCATTTCATTGGGTTTCCCATGTCGGACTTCGTAAACTCACTCCGAATCTACAAGATTACGATTCTTAATCAATTAGAAATGATATAACTTACCTTTTCATTGCTTAATGTTCCCATCGTTAGGATTAGACAACATTCGTTTGTCAGGTACATTGCAGCTTCCTAAGTTCAGGGTTTAAACGAATGCCTTCCTCACGTTCTTGAGCCATGTCTTTCCACGTTGCATCACATTCAATAAAGTGTCTCAAAACTTCCTTAGCACCATCTACAACCGGTGATCCGTGACCGAAACACATAAGATCAAACTCAAAGTGTAGTAACATTCTGAGGGATAAACGTGCTTTGTTGATATCCACCAGATATTCAGGCGCGTTAATTCCAACCTTTCCATCAGGAATGCCTCTGTCTTTTCTGCCTCCACTGAGTAGATCACCGAAGATGAATGCGCCGTCGTGAGATCTTAAGTAGAAACTAACCTCCTCACCATGACGGACATCTGGAACACGCACGACTTCAACGAAATCCCATAGTACATCTCTGTCAGCAAATGTCTTATCAAAAGTAAATTCAGCTTCTTGCACCTGATTTTCATGAAGCAAGACCTCACATCCCCATTTCTGTTTGAAATTTGTCAAACATCTTTCATGATAGGTACAAGTTAGCATTAAATGTGTTGGACCACCAAGTTTATCAAGCCATTGAATCTCACTTTCTGAGAGTGGAAGCGGATCAATTAACGCTCGAACACCGTTGTTCTCGTCGCACACGAAAAAACTATTCCAGTTATATGCTTGATTCCGTGCAGCACCGTGAATTTCTGCCCAAGTAAACAGATTGGGAGTCAGTTTAGTTAACATCTCTATTTTCTTTTGATCAATCCCCAAGTCGTTGCAGCTTTATCTAATGGAGATACACTTAAAACCTGATTCATATCTTGTTGAATTTCGGCTTCAGTTAGCACACGGTTATATATGACAAATTCATCGAGCATACCTTTGTAGGGCCAAGCACCGTCTAAGCGATTACCAAACCAGTGATCTGCTTGAGAAACCGGAATTTCACCTTCAAGTTTATGTGTCTGATCAAGTTTTCCGTCAATATAAAACCGAAGTTCTTTATTAAACTCGTAAACCGCAGCGACATGTGACCATTTATTGAGCGGAATACTGCTCTTAGCACTGTTCCATGTTCTTCCACCCGCGCCACCGCTGCCAATCCATACTGATGGTTTTCCTTGATGGATGCTCAGATAATATGTGTGCGGATTCGCCTGTCCACGTACATTTCGATAATCACCAATACTCTGTGGATATATCCATACTTCCATCGTCAAACTTTTTGTAATTGCGAGGGAATTTGAGGCTTTGACCGCAACAACTCCTTGCTGAACCTGTTCATCAAAATACACTGCAGAGTTGATTTTTCCGTTCTGCATCCACTTAACATCACCTTCAAGTGTACCATCATTTCCTTTACCACTTAAGTCTTCGACTTCTTTACCATTACCTTCATCAAATGAAAGGTAGAGTACCATTGCATCGTCCTTAATTGCATTACTCACAAGTGGAAAAATAAAAACTAAAGTTATACACAGAAGAAAAGAAATTATCTGTTTCATACCATACCTCCATGTTTAGATGTATTACTAAAGGAATGTTAACACCGATATATCACAGAATGAATCTACTTCCACTCCTCATCAGGTGGATAAAGAATAGAACTTCCACCACCAGCACCCTTATACTCGTTCTCTGCAAACCAATCCTTGACAGTATCCCGCCATTTGATAAAGTGTGGTGTTTCCATATGCGCTTTGAACGCATCCTCATCTACATATACCTCGTATAACCATATTCTGTTTTCGTCTGCACCATCCTGAATTACATCAAATCTTAAGCAACCAGGTTCATCCCTAACAGAACCAATTGCATCATCTAACATTGCTTCAATAAATTCTTCACGATGACCTTCTTTAATTTGAATAGGGGCGATAATAACAAACATATCCTTCTCCTTTTTAAAATTGTAGGTATTTGTTTCAACTAAGGTTTAGTCCACTAAAATAATGAACGCCTGTCAAATTCTACGATACTAATCTATACTAACTCACCGCGTAACAACAAATTGTCTTTCATTACATCACCATTACGATTGCGTGTACCTGACTGCATGTAATGGATGACCATTGCACGGCGGTCTCGTGGTGAACGGTTTGGATTGGTCTGATGGAGTGTCATACAATGGTGTACCATCGCACATCCTGCTTCAACTGGTACAGGGACAGCGCGATCTATATCTGCATCTACTTGCAACAACGCTGGCAAATTACCTTTCTCTGACTTAGCACGTCCATGTGCTGCTAATCCCTCTATATAACTGCCAGGTATTACATTCATACATCCGTTTTCTTCGTCTGCGTCATCGAGTGCTATCCAGATACTCACAAGATTGGGTGGGTCACACTGCCAATAAGCATTGTCCTGATGCCAATGTACCTCACCACCGTGATATGCAGGTTTATAAAGTGCCTGATCATGAAATAACTGAATATTTGTCCCGATTAGGCTTTCAGCAATGTCTAACAGTGGTTCGTGATAGAGTAACTTCCGATATTCATCATCAAAACGCCACATCTCCATGATCTGTAACATCTCTTCTGCTCGATCTGCATCTTCATCGGTTTCAGATTCTCCAACGACAGCAAGATTTCGCAGTCCTTCACCAATTGTGTTGCGTTTCTGTGAAAACAATGCATCATAATGTTCACGAAGAACGTTAAGATGTTCGTCATCAATAACTCGTTGGTCTATTTTGAGATAACCTTTTTGTTCAAATTGTTCTACTTCTAGTGGATTCAGTTTCAAATTATTGCTCCTTTTTGCGGATGATATTACATAGACATTATCTTATCATATAAGGGGGTAACCTGCCAATTCTTGTACTTCTTGATAGGAATTCTGACTCAGTACGTAGTCCTTACAGGATGAACATATTAAATTGATATTCATCAGGTAATGGTGTTGATGAATTTTTCAGTAAGATATATAGCTATCCACCTTTTCCCGTTCGATTCATCCATAAACGAATTAATAAGCCTGTCAACAAACCTGATCCTAAGTAAATTGGTAACGAAACAAAAAGCAAAATCAAATCCCATTCTTCTCCATTTAATACGTTCCTCACTTGCGGAATGACTCCAAGCATCATCCATGTGAATCCACCCACACCGAATGTGCATCTTAAGAGCCAATTTATATTCTTTGCTTGTATAAGCGGGCGTTTTAGGGCATTCTCCAATCTTTCTTTTTCTTTTTCAAGCCATCTTGGACGGCAGACCTTTGCTGGGAAATACCATAATGGGTATGTAACCGTTAATATTGCGAGACTAAAAATATTCCATAGACATGGAATTATTTGATGGCAATTTGGACAAACAAGACCAAACCAATGACCCAAAGCATTTCTGTTTGCCCATATACGACTATCATTCAGAGTTTCGCAATGTGGACAGGGAATACGGATGCGTTCCAACCAAGGTTTATCACTTTTTTTGTCAATTAACGAGACTTTTGGACGACGTTGTCCTAAAATCAGTTCATTGAATATAAATACAGGGAACAGTACCCAGAATAAGACATCTGGATGAGGTGGTTTCCTTATTTCGTATCTATCTTTGTCGTATTGCATCGGATTATCTCCATGTTAAACGGTTTCCACATTTTAAAAGACTTTATGCTTTCAGTCCTTACTTCAGTATCAGTCCTGTAGGTCGGAGCGAGCAAAGCGACCTCCGACATGGACACTAAGACCCAGAGGACAGCATGCACCTGTGGCATGCTGCATGAGGTATATCAGATGCCCTAACGTTACGCGCTAAATTGACACTTACGGTTCGGTTTCCTAACCGAACCTGTGTAAATAGTACGGTTAGAAACCAAACCTACCAGGGAGTGTGAACATATTTTTGGATTTCACTATAAGAGGCATTATACTTTTTAGCCCTTACTTCAGTATCAGTTAACATCAGATTCTTCAAGAATCTTTTGATATGTTTGCTTTGCCAAATCATAAGCCTTTCGAGCAGCATCTCGTTCCTCTTCTCGAATTCCGTTGACTTTTTTATTCCAACACACTTCTACTGCATCTAAACACCATTGTGCACTTTTACGACTTGCGCGAATCGGTTTGCCATCAACAATAACAAATACCGGATTAGTATGAGACGATGGGAATATACGCAGAGCTATCCAACTTGATCTATCAATATGTGTTTCAAATTGGATTGGTACGATTTTGCCATCTGCTACTAACTCCCGTTTCTCAACAGTCTGACCGTTGACAATTAGTTCAACTGGGACCATACGAGTATCACCGATACGAGTACGTTCGATGTCCCAATACGGTTGTTGATCCAAAGGACGATTTTTTATTTCAGGATTGGAGTTTTCATTCAGCCGCGCAGCGACACGGGCTGAAATTTTTACCACCTCTGGCTTTTCCAGATTTAACTGACTTATTTCATCTGTCTGTGCCTTCTCTCCAACATTAACCCCACCTACTGAAAAGTCCATCAGATGACTTTTACCATCTCCAACGTATGAACGTCCGTCTCGCAATCCGATAACCCACTCATCAAAATTGAGCGGTCCAGATGGCATTTTTACATATATGCGACCCAACCCAACTCGTTCTCCATAAATACAAGGGAAGTCTGTCTCGCCACTGATACGTGTACGGAAACCACAGTTCAAGGTGTGATACCAGATACTCAGTTCCCATATAGCAGGTGTGTCTACCGTTGAGATGAAATCCACAACATCATGGACAACATCTACAATATATTCGTTAGCACCGATACCATCAAAGGGTGGCATGTTATAATTTGGAAGTTCATCTCCATCCACTTTCAATCCCCAACCGCTATGACTGAAGCCAGTTACTGCCCCCTGTTCCTTTGCCCACTGAAGGACAGGGAGATTCCAACTTGGCCACTCCTCTATACGTTCAACATCATTATAGTCATCTTCAGTTAATCCCAATAAAGAGAGATGTCCCGCGTGAGAAGAAGGAAATCCTGAAACTTCTACATCATATCTCATTACATAATCATCTGTAGAAAGCTTATGAACTTTACCGTCAAAAAACTGCTTCTGAAAATACCAACAAGGACCCCACGAGAGCACACAACCTACATTTAGATCTTCACCAAGGATATGCCGCATCATATCTTCAGGCGTAACTCCCTCGGTGGGACTCTCATAATGGGCACAACCTGCAGCATGGACATGGTGATCTCCAGAACGCCAACCCTCTGCAGCTAAATGGACCCATCTTTCTAAACGAAATGTCTCTTGGTGTTTCTCGGCATTGGGAACGGTAATAGTCTTTGTCTTAACCAGATACTCTGGTCCACGAGTGTATTCAATAGTATATTTACCGGGTGGTAGTAGAACAGATTCACCATTATGCCGATAGATTTGATTATGAAAAAAGAAATCTGGTGCTAATCGTCGTCCGCGTGATGGATACACACGATTCAACTCATCGCGAATAATAAATGATGCAGTAGTTGGTGTCCCATCAAAATCTAATACTTCTAAAGTAACGCTTACGGCAGGTAGGCAATGAAACAAAATAGGAACATCATTTCGAAATCCAATGTCTTGTGTTCCTTGACCAACATTAAAACTGATTATCGTTTCTCTTCTTCCTGAATCACGACTGAAGAGTTGTAAAATACGATATTCCAATTCTAACCCTGAGAGACCCGCTTTTAGCGGAGGTTTGGAGTACACATCTATATCAAGAAAACGGTTGGGAATATCGCTTGTAGGAATAGTTGCTTGCGGTTCAGGACTTCCTGTCGAACCTACGTAAAGGGGTGCTGCATTTTTACTTTCAGATACTAACGGAGCAGTCACACCCGCTTCGTTATGAACTTTTACTAAAAAGGTTCTCCAACCTTGTTGCATCAGTTCTTTATTAACTGGACCTTCCTTAACCTTTACCCGACTCTCTGGATTAATATTGACTCCAGCCAGACAGTAGGTGTCAAGTATATTTTGTATGTCTTTGACTGCTTGGACTTTGTCATCAGAAACCAAACTTTTCTTAATTGCATCAAGATCATCTTCAGACAAGGGTGAACCAAGATAATCTAACGCTTCAATAAGTCTCTGTGTTGCAGAAGCTAAAGGTTGAAATTCTACATCAGGAACCAAACTTAATTCATTGGACACACATGGTGAAACAAAGACCAATAGTAACATCCAACCACTAAATAACATAATTAACC
>VYFM01000090.1 GCA_009842375.1 Candidatus Poribacteria bacterium
AAGTTTGTGCAGCGTATACGCAACCTAACAGGTTACGCTACAATTGTGTGCAAGTGATTATGGTGTCCACTATAAACCTACTCAATATACCCTAAATTCCGCAGCCTACCCTCCAAAATCTTCTTCTCTTCAGGGGTAGAGTCTTGCATCTGTAGGTGTTGATAGTTAGAATTCATCAAAATATCATCGTAAGCATCACGGAACAGGTCAGGGTCATCACAGGTCATTTCCTCACCACTCAGGATGTGTCGGAACACGAACTCGCCTGTCTGCTCATCTTCCCGATACATATACTCACCATCCGATAGTGACCATAACCGAACACCATCTGAATATCTACCAATCTCCTTGTTATCAACTGTCGTGCGAGAAGTCACGCGATGATGCGGCATCTCCAAGTTTTTCTGACTGAGAAAGCCAATGCCATACAAACTATCTAACTCAGACAACACCAAGCGGTTGTCAGCAATCTCTGATGGCGTAAGTAAATCTTGTCCATAGCCTTTATAGTCAATATCAATACCAGCAAGTTTTGTAATCGTTGGAAATAAATCGATCGCAGAGATCGGTGCGGTTGGAAAGTCTAATCTCTCTACATTAGGAATATGTGCTAAAAGGGGTACGTGTAGTACATTCTGATTGAGCGTATGTCCATGATCAATAATTTCCTCGCAAATCCCTTCCCCGTGGTCACCAAAGATAAACACTGCCCATTCAGGAAGTTCAAGCTGCTTCAGGATTTCAACGAGTTTAAACTCAAGTATGTGTGTCGCTGCAGCATAGTAAAACCGAAGTGCCTCTTCCGTTCTACCCTTGTTGACAAGCGATCCAAGACTTGGTGCACCGGGTATGCCACTCATACCGTATCCACCATGTGTATACCAAAAGTGCAGAAAGCAAAATTGCGGTGTATCCGATGGTTGTTTGAGATTATGCATCAAGTCTTCAAGCGAACCGAGCTGCTGTGCTTTCACTGCCGGGTCAACTGGAGTAATAAACGACTCGTAGTCAAGGAAGCGAAATACCTCAGCGCGTTCTGAACGTCCCGTGATATGATAACCAGCATCAGCAAACAACTGAAATAGATTTGGGATTCCTTCAAACATTTTGAGATAGGTTTGTCCATAAACTCCATGCTCAAAAGGATACAAACCCGTAAAATAGGAGGTATGAGAGGGACGCGTAGCAGGTGCTGCAACAAAAAACCTCTCTGCAAGTGAGAAATCTTTGGTCAGCAGATCAAACTTCGGTGTATTGAAGAACGGATTGGTTCGGCTAAGTGCGTCATATCGCCAACAATCAATTGAGATGAGTAGAAATTTATTGATAGGTTTAGTTTCCATATTGTTAGTCAATTAACCTTGCATTGTACTGTCGTGTTGTATGTTGATAACCTTCATATTGGTCCGGATTAAAAGGATGAGGTGTGTAGATATAAACAGCATCACTATAAGGATCGTAAAGGACAACCTCTTCGCGCGCATCTCCACAGACATCGGCAGGAAAACAGTGATACCATCCCATTTTACCACCAGTAGGAGGTGGAAGGTCAGGAAAAGTTACTACTTTGTTCCCTTCTCCATCATAGAGTGCAGCGGGACTATATATCAATTCAGGATTGTCAAGACCATGCCAACGGATAATCTCTAACCCTGTGTTGTTCGGGGTTTCATCAACCTTAAAACGACTACGAATTTCACCTTTATTATCTACTACTATCAAGTCCGGATGGTGTCCGTTATAGCGGATAACTAGGTTCGGTGTTGAATCTGTTAACACATTTCCGTATCTTATCTCTTGTCCATGTGGCACAATGTCAAATCCAAGTGAAAACACAGGATTACCTTCTGCGTTAACTACCTGTCCACCCCCTGAAAGGATTGCACGTTTCTTACCACCCCACTCATCAACCAAAACAGAGTCTATGTTATCACCGAGAAATTTATCCCACAACACTGTTCCATCAGCAGCAAGCCCAAAATTACCGCCATTCACCTCATCAAGACCATCACCATTGAAATCACCAACTGCAGGTATATATGCCGAATGCTTTGGATATCGAAACCATCTGTCTGTATGCTGCCAAAGCAGTTCAAGTTTGTGGTTAAACGCGAGGACATTCACGCCTACTTTCACAATGAAATCTTGTGGTTGGGCATTGCCACTAAGGTTGGCAATCATCAACCTTTGATGCACATAGTTGGGGATATGTAACTCACCGTCTACATAAGCGTTGCACTGCTGAAGTTCATCAGACACAATAGAACGTTTAACAGCACCCGTTGCACCATCTAAAATCATCAAGCGAACTGCAGACAAATCCCACTTGCTCGCCTCTGAAATCTCCGAATCTATCCAAAAACAGATTACCTCTGATTGTCCATCAGCATCAATATCATGTATAGCAACGGGTCCGGGTCTGTCTGGTGAGAGTGTTGTAAGAGGGGTGTCTTTGGAATCTATGTCTCTGATTTCAAGGTGCTTATCACCAAGAGACCAAAGTGGTTCGCCTTCAAGTGTAAACGCCCCAAGAAAACATGGATGGATACCACCGAGTGCCTTATAAACCAAAAAATCAACAGTACCATTTCCCGTCAGGTCACCGATACGAATATCACCACCCCATGCACGTCCTGTAGTCTTATTCAGAAATGCATCTGGAATTGTAACCCGTTTGAAGAGATGTGCTGATTGTGGTATATTCACTACATAAATGCCTTGAATAGTCCAACGTAGAGTGCTAATACCTTCTCTGGGTCGGGTCCTGTATAAGCACATTCATTGGAAATATAGCCAGAAAAGCCAATGCGATTAAGCCATTCAAACATTTGTCGGTAGAGTTCAAAGGTTTCTGGTGTTTCCACCTTGTGTGTATGTACTGAAGTTATGTGAGGTGCTACGCGTGAGAAGAGAGGTTCAATACTACCATCTTCGCAACCGACAAATTGAGAATTGAAGACAAAACCGACATTAGGTAAATTAACGCCTTCAATCACTTCCATCGCAGCATCCGGGTCTGTAAAAGAACCGTGCATCTCAATAGAGACAGTAATGTCCTTCTCACCAGCATAAGTGCCAAGTGCCTTCAATCCATCAGTTACATAGCCTACTACCGCATCTCGGTTCTCATCGGAATACCGATCACCAAGAACACGGACATGGTCACATCCCATATATTCTGCCATGTCAATTACGCGTGTAACGCGACGAACGGTCTCTTCGCGGTCAGAAGCATTTTCTGAGTGAAAATTTTGGCAACTCGTTAGTGATGATATAACGACACCACTTGCATCTACCTGTGATTTCAATCCATCCCATGCTTCTTTCGGAGTATCCCACTCAAATCCGTGCTCCTGTTTGTAATCCATTAGTAGCTCAACGCCGTGATAGCCAGTAGTTTCTGCGACATCAAGTATTCGCTTGAGTTCCCAATTTTGACACGTCTGATATGTATTTAATGACCACTTCATATATTATTCTACTCCTGAATTGGAATCGGGTACCAGAGTCCACCTGTCTTAGATGTGAGTGCCCGATGTGTAGTATGATTAATCCCAATCACATCTACAATAATTCCATTCTGTTGACATTGACGTATAATATCTAATAGTTTGTATGACCCTTTACTTGCTTCATCGGTTACGAGGACAAAACGTCGTTTTGCTTCATCTCGGAATTTGACTCTACGAATTGCTTTTATGATTGCGTTGTGTGCGCGTTCATCACCGGCAGCGGCGACAACATGCGTTGTCAAGAGTCTTTTATACCTTTCAACATCCCAAGTCGGTTGATGGATAATGGTATCACCTTCAAGATACCTGAAGATGACAATTCCAAGTCTAAAATCTATTGCTTTCTCTTCGAATACCGTTACCATCTGACTTAGTTGTCTCCCAACAGCACGGATATTGTCTATCATACTCCCGCTGATGTCAAGTAGAAATACGATGTCAACGACACTATCATTTTCTGTGTCAGCAACACTTTCAGCGATACCTTCTAACGCCTCTCCCATCATTCCATCACGATCAACAGGTAGTGGGGCATCTTCAGCACCTGCCTGAATTGTTCCCGATTGTTCATGCATCTTTTCAGTAATTGGTACGATTGTCGGTGACTGTGCATTCGTTACCGCAATGGATTTCCATTCTGGCGAATCAGTTGCCTTTGCACTCAGAGAAGTCTCAGCTATTGGTAGACCTGCGTCTGTTCCAAATTCTGACATTGATGTGCCGGTTGAAATAGGACGGGCGGAATTTATCGGTTGTGCAGCACTCTGTTTGCTAACATTCACAGCGTTTGAAGAAGTAGGACGACGTTTGGGCATTGAACGTTTGCGTTTACTACTCATGTGAAGACGTTTAGGTGTGGACAAGATGATGGCATCCGATACCAACGTTTCTGAAGATAGCATAGGACGATACCATTTGACATAACTTATACTCACAAGTGCTATTCCAATGGCGTGCAACACCAACGACATCAGAAACGCACGTTGCATTTTTTTACGTTTTCTCCGAAGTTGTTCAGTATAGATATCAAATAACATTGCCTATCTCCTACGAAGTATCCGATATAATTGATACCTTCCCTTGATTTCCATCAACCTGAACTATTTGTCCGTCAGTAATATTTTGTGTGGCATTCGGGATGTTCGCCACTGCAGGAACACCGTACTCCCTCGCAACAACCGCGCCATGCGACAGTAAACCGCCACGTTCCATCACCAATCCAGCTGCATGTAAAAACAGAGGTGTCCACGCTGGATCTGTGGATGGACACACAAGAATATAATTTCGTTCAGCAGGTTTTATGTCTGAAGGTTTCATAAGCACGCGTGCCTGTCCTTTTGCTACACCAGTGGAAACACCTACTCCTGTGTATGTATCCGCGCTATCCAATGTCAACACTGAGCCAATGCAATCCAACGAATCGCTAAAGATGACATCTGGCACATCAATCTGTAACAAAAGATCGCGCTGTGCCTTTCGTTCTGCAATTACATTCCCATATTCTTCACCGTCAATTAGTTGATTCAATTCATCCGGTAAAAGATAGAAAATTCCGCCATTTAAGTTATAACGATCATCCAATTCAACTAAGGCACGGCGAATTTGTTCATATCCGAGCATGAGATAAAATTTAGCTGTTTCCCGAAAAGGCATATACCGTCTTGTAAAATCCAATTCGCTTTCAATCTGTTTTCGTAATCCTGTCCTTTTTTCAGTTATCTTTGCAAGTTCCTTTTCTGCTGCTTCACGTTGTTCAATTTGGCGTGTCACTTGTTCTTGTGTTTCCTCATTGTTCTCCACAGTATCATGACGAAAAGATGCGATAATCTGTTTAAGGTAATCTGTATTTTCCCGCCACCTCGGTTGTGCTAATTCAAACTCTCCTACTGCACGATGTCCATATTCCTTTAAGAAATCTTCGAGTGTCATTTTGTCATTTGCTACTTGCTGTAGCTTCTCATTCGTCTCTACGGTGAGATTCCCGGATATTCCACTTATCAATTTGCTTGCAAGGTTCGTTGCGTTTGTTGCATCAATACATTTCTTGAGAGCGATTTCTAACCGTTGCAGTGAAAATGCGGCAAGTACTGTGGCGATAAGTGCCTTCGGAGCAAATTCATCCAATGTTTTCAGACGCCATACTCGGAACTTGTTGACCAAATCCGCATCTGAAAGCTTTGAATATGAAGATTTCTGCTCATTCTCAACATCTTCACGAAACTGCGGAAACATCTGTGTTGTTAACTCCTGATCGAAGTTTGTGCGAAATTTCCGTAATTGCATTTCCGCTTTTGTCATACGGACTATGTAAAATGGAAGTTTGAACCAAAATGAGGGTGTGCTATGCTTAATATTTAATGCTGCTTGGGCATACATCGCTTTCTGAGGTTCCTGTTTTAGTTCTGCAAAATTATGCACTAACGGGTATCCATCAAAGAATAGTTCTGCTTCACGGTTCAAGTTTACATAGATTCTTCCACAGATGAGGTCCAGTATACCGTTTTTATCTACCCGTTTGCTTGGATAAAAACCTAAGCTACGATACGCCTTGCCTAATCCGCCTGCACCTGACATAAATTGCTTCATTATCATCCATGTCATTGGCAACGGTACAGGTAATACTTCCGCAAGATTGTGGTGACTCCATATTGTACCGTGTGGATCAGTAAGTGTTTTCAGTATCTGAATTTCTGCTTCGCGATACTTTGCCATTTCACCGTCAATGCCATCAACAGATATTTGCTTCTGTGTGTGAGTTGTAATTGACCTTGCCTGTAACAAGACAAACTCATCATCTGCAAGTGCCCACTCAATATCCATCGGTTGTCCATAGAGAGTTTCTACTTGAATACCGAGTTGTGCAAGTTGTTTTAATTGTTCATCTGTGAGACTCGCGATATTCTGTTGCGATGTTGAAACTTCACTCACACCAGATTCTGTAATCATCTCACGTTTTGATACAACGTTTTTTTCTAATACTTCACCTGTTTTACGCGAGATTTGGAAACTATCAGGTGTAATATCACCAGACACGACCGATTCTCCTAACCCCCAATTCGACTCAATTATACTTACGTTTTCATCAAAAGGACTGACAGTGAATAGGACACCTGAAGCTTCCGCTTTACACATCTCTTGGACAACCACCGCCATTGCTAACCCTTCATTCGGGATGCCTTGTGTTTGTCTATATGCAATTGCACGTTCAGACCATAGTGATGCCCAACATGCCTTCAGTGCATCTAAAATCTCATCGGTTTTTACATTCAAAAAGGTGTCTTGCTGACCAGCAAAACTTGCTGTTTCCAAATCTTCTGCTGTTGCACTGGAACGAACAGCGACAGTATCTGTCCGCAATTCTTTTCGTGCTTTCAGAACCGCTTCAATTAGTTCAGGTGCTAACGCTACTTCTTTAACACTATCCATGTTCTGTTTAGGTAAGTTATCCACAGAAAAACGGTAGGCATCTGTCGTAACGCAGAATCCCGGTGGTACGGTAAATCCTGCTCGTGTCAATTTCCCAAGATTCAGACCTTTTCCACCAACATGAGGAAGATCGTCTTTGTCAATTTCTGAGAAACGTTTGATA
>VYFM01000287.1 GCA_009842375.1 Candidatus Poribacteria bacterium
ATTATATGTTGTTCAAATATAGATTCAATTCCACATAACGATAGGTTTCATTGCACCTTTAATAGGTAAAGATGGAAACCCTCACTACCAATTGTGGAACCTGTGAAAGATTCCAACTGTGTGAGTTGATATTTTTCTATCAACTCATCCGAGAATGTTCTATTCAGGATAATAAGCACATCTTGTGAATATCGTCTGCTTAGCATTTTGGCATCAATGATAATGCCTTCGTTAACAACACCGTGTGTCCTCAAATTATCCCATCTAACAAAGGAACCGAATCTACAACCCTTTGGATAGTAAACCTTATCCTTCTCTAAATATCCCACAACAGTACTGACAGCAAAATCTGTGTCCCCTACCATTGGTAGGTCTTGCATATTTTGTTCTTTTATATATTCAGCAGTTTCTTTTCCGTAAGAAAAAACGTGCTGTTTTTCCATAGCGATAGCGGTGATACCACCGAGATAATGAATAATCAGAATGCCCGTGAAAACAAAACTGAAACATCGCTGTGCTAAATTGCTAATAAGATTAGTTGGTAGTTTTATCTCAGGACAATCGTAGTAAATCCAACTCGTTAGAATGAAAGTGAAAAATAGAAACCCGTGATGACGGATACTACCGCCATATTTGACATAGAAGAATGCGAGAAGTCCAACGGTGGCAGTCACGTACATGATAAGTACGGTGGGACGTTTCAAGAACCGTAAAATACACCAGAAAACGATTAAATAACAGAGCGATAAACGGATTAATTGAAAAAACTCAACACTATAAAGTCGATTGCTACCCCAAAAACCCCTTGCCGATCTTGTGAACGGTAGAAAAGCGTTTGTTATGATTCTGACGATATTGTTCATGCGTTGAATAGTAAAGTTAAAGTTCCATCCAACCGCAAAGCCTGTATCTGAAGGGGGATTGAGTTGTAGCACAGCGGTTACAATACCGATTCCGATGAGGACAAAACCTAACCAGATGCGTTGTCTATTTTCGGTGAGTTTCTCTTCCCTACAACAGTAGAAATAGAGATATTCACACAAGAGACCAAACCCAATGGCGATTGTTACAATTAGTGCATGTACGCTGGTGTGAGAAAGCAAAATAAGAACAATGCCGATCCACACAAATCGCTTATAACGTTCCCGATAGAGTATACAAAAGATTATAATTAATAGAATACCAATTGCATAATTTCGGGCAACGATAGCGTATTCGTAGAGTGCGAAATATCCGAAGGAGAAAAGAAATTTTTGGACTTTATTGAATGGGCTATATCGTGTAAATAGGAAAACCGTGGTAGCAGCAATTAAGAGATGAAATACCTGCATCATAATTGGAGATGCATTTATACGTGTGAGGGGCATAAGGCATAGATGCCAGAATGCTGGGTGTCCCTCATATTTCATATTAGCAAAAAGATCTATAATAGATGTGCTGTCCCTTGCGAGTAGCCATGCTTGGACTTCGTCTCGCCACATTTCATGGTGTATTGCCCCATAACCACCAACCAGAAGGAAAAGGAGGGTTACACCTATCGCGTAGAAATCTTTTGTTACTATGGGTATCTGACGGTTGGATTTTGGGAAGGTTGATCTATTTGCATGCTGCGGAGATTGTGAAAAATACTGGAAAAACATTGTGTGATTCTAATGTGCACCTAAACTTGAGATTGGTAGCCATAAACCCCCAGTGCTACTTGCGATGAATTTTTGGAATTTTTCATCACGACCTATGACATCCACTTTAATTCTTGCATGTTTAATTTTGTTCAATACATCTTTCGCTGAATAGTTCCCACTAACATATTCATCTGTTATTAGAATGAAATGGACATCTGCGTTCTGCCTAAAATCAACTTCGTCAGCAGCCCGGATAAGCGCATCTAAAGCCTTTTCTCCACCTTGACACTTCACTTGTGCAAGGAGTCGTTTGGTTTGTGGTACAGAACGGGTTTGTGGAAATATTTCAAAATCAACACCAAACATTTTATCACGGAATACAACGATACCGAGTGTAAAATCTATTTCTGCTTCATTGAATAGTTTTGTCATACGGTTTAGGTGACTCCGTACTGCGTTGATGTTATCTTTCATACTACCGCTGCCATCAATTACAAAGGTTATATCCACATTATCATTGGTACGGTTTGCTATAATGTGCTGCCCAATCTTTACCAGAATTGCATGTGGCAACGGAAGGTCACTGACCTGCGGGAGTGCATTATCAATAGGTGGTTTGAAAGTTTTTTGTTTTGTGTTTTTAAGCACACGGGGTGATATGATTTTTCCTACTCGTGTTTGATTACCAATACCTTGGTTGACCGTAGGAGTTGTAGAATCTATTACTGAATTACCAGTTCCCAAAGTGTTAGAAGTCGACAGTGAAAAACTGCTGACTTGAGTTATAGGATTCCGATGTGCTATTGGCTTTGGAACAGAAACAGGTGTAACCGAAGGACTGGCATTAACATCAATCTGCTTTTGTGGTATTGGTGTGATTTTGGGTGGAATAAATTTGTCTCGTTTTAGGGGACGTAAGGCACGTTGAGAACGGACTTCGGAGATTTCGAGATATGTTATATCGTTAATCGAACGCGGTTCACTTTGATGTAACCCGATGGCAACAAAACCGAGAACAACATGAATGCTTATGGAAATAAGGAGGGCACTGCGGATAGACTTACTAACTTTGGATTTCATTTCGCGCACCCGGATATTCAGAGATGTAATACCATTTCTAATTGATAAATCGTCATAATAAACTGTAGGTCGGAGTGAGCACAGCGAAGTCCGACACATATCATTTCATTGGGTTTCCCCATGTCGGACTTCGCTTTGCTCACTCCGACGGACAAGACAATGATCCTTCATCATTTAGAAATGGTATAAGTTTCCTCTGATAAGATAAAAGTAAGGTTATGGATATTTGTTTATGCGTTTAATCACATTGATATGTATTAAGTAATGTATAATTATCTCATTAACGTTGTGAAATATCAAGGTAAATTGTATGTGTAAAGTTTTTGGCATGTGTTTTGTCAGAATCGCGGAGGATGCGGATTGCGCGGATGAACGCGGAAAAGACTTCTTCTTTCAGTGTATTCCGCGTCTTCTGTGCCTTCCGTGATCCAGACAGGAGAGCGGGCGAGGAGACCTCGTCCCTACGATGTTGTCTAAATCAGGATTTGAAATCAACGGTATGAATGCCATTTAGGCATTCCCCGGGGTTATGGGCTTTTCAGGATAAGAGGTCGCGATTCGGTGAGTGCTTCTACAAAGGAAGGCTTAATATTGAAAATAATAGGGTTTGGAAAACTGAATGGCTCTGGCTAAACGTGTTAATTGGTTGTTATTTTTCTGACCTGTTGTTATAATAATGTTAAAAGTTGGAATCAGCCAAGGAGACCTATATGAAAGATTTTGCGTTTACAGGAGGCAGACCAGACCCTTATACATTTCCCACCGAGGCGTTGATTGAGGCAAGTGCAAAGGCACTTCGCAAATTAGGAGGGCAATTGGTCAATTATCCGGGGGAGTCTGGCTACCGTGGGTTACGTGAACTGGCATCAATGCGTTTTGAACGCAGAGAAGGGGTTCCACTTCCAGTGGATAACACCTCAATTACTTCTGGTTCAATGCAGGCACTTGAATTGGTGTTGGGGACGTTTATTAAACCGGGTGATACGGTCTTAACTGAGGAATATACCTATAGTGGCACCCTCGGTATTATGCGGCACCTCAAAGCAAATATTGTCGGTGTCCCGATGGATTATATTGATGGCATGGATATGGACGCGCTTGAGGAGAAGTTAAAAGAACTTAAGCGACAAAATGTCACACCTTCTCTCATCTACACCACTTCCAACCACCAAAACCCTACTGGTGCTATCTTGTCACTGGAACGGCGGTACCGTATGCTGGAACTTGCAGAGGAGTACGACACACTCATCGTTGAAGATGACTGTTATGGTGATATTGATTTTGTGCCGAATCCAACTCCTGCATCGCTCTTCAAGTTAGATACAGCAAATCGTGTTATCTTTATTGCGACATTTTCAAAGATACTGGGTGCCGGTGTACGACAAGGTTACTTTGTGGCAAAACAACCTTATTATGGGATGATACATCAGAACCGATGGGATGGTGGTACGAGCGCGCTTGCGAGTGCTATTGTGGCAGAATTTTTCATGGAGCATCTTGAAGCACATCTTGAAAAAACGAACGCTGCTGTTGGTGCTAAATGCAAGGCTGTAGTGGACACACTTGAAGAACATGTCAGTGATCTCTGTACGTGGACAAAGCCACGTGGTGGATTGTTCCTCTGGATTGATCTTCCTGAAACAACCGATATGAATAAGTTAAATGCGTATGCATCTGCAAAAGGAGTCGGTTATAGTAACGGTAGTGCCTTCCACTACGCTGGTGCCCCTGTGAAAGCGATACGTTTGGCATACGCGTATTGCCACGTTGACGATATTCCAGAGGGTATTACCTATCTGGCAGAAGGTATCCGAACCGCGCAAGTTAATGCTATTGATGCAGCCGCAGCAGATTAACTGTATCAGGACTTACACACAAAACGGTAGGCATGCTTTGATGAAGATTAATTTATTAATTCGGTAATATTCGGGCGGGGCAACCCCGCCCCTATGATCAGGGTTATTCAGTTTTAAGAATATGTTGCGGATGCATGTTACTAAAAGTTTATATCGTCCGTTGAGTGGAGCGATAGCGAACCCCGACCTACATTATATTATTGAATTGTAAAATAATAGAAGAAAAACCTAAAACTGAATAACCCTGCCCTACGATATTTTTTATGGACTTGGGTTACCGAAGATATTTATACCAATTCTAAATAATGATATTACATTATTTCGGAAATTAGGAATGGTATTATTTAAACTTCATTTAGTTTGTGCCTAAGAGAAGCAAACTATAGCATAAATAAAATCCGGAGGAGAAGATTGCGTAATATCATCCTTTTCTCATTAGATACGTTGCGTGCGTCGAGTATGAGTTGTTATGGAAATAAATACCTGACCACACCACATCTTGATGCTCTTGCAGCAAATGCGACTCTCTTTGAAAGTTGTATCAGTCCACATATCCCGACTCACCCGGCACATACGACGATGTTTACCGGTAAAGATGTGCTGACTCACCAAATTATCACACAGGGTGGACGTATAGATCTTGCTGAGAACATTAAAACACTTCCAGAGTTGCTTAGCGAGGCGGGATATTTTACTGTGGCAGCTGACAATTTGGGACGGTGGTTCCAACGCGGTTTTCCAGATAATCAATACCGTGGTTATAGTTGGGAAAGTCGTTATCAAGATGCACGAAAAGCAGAGGCAGTAAATAAGACAGCCATAGAACTGTTGGAACTCGCGCAATCACAGGATAAACCGTGGTTTGCATTTCTACATTATTGGGATCCACATACACCTTACTTACCACCGCTTCCGTTTGAGCGGATGTTCTATAGTGGAGACGAATGTGATCCGAATAATCGGAGTATGGATGATGTTTATGCTTGTGAACCGTTCACAGACTATTTTCGTCAGTGGATGTGTAAGCCAGATCCGGATGACCCAGACAATATTGAGAAAAAACGGTTATGGACTGACCGTAGGTATGTGAACTCACAATATGATGCATCTATTGCTTATATGGATGCATCCTTAGCACAACTTTTTCAATATCTGCACGACTGTGACCTCATGAATGAGACGCTTTTGGTTATTACAGCTGATCACGGTGAGGAACTTGATGAACATGAACTGTGGTATGACCACCACGGGTTGTATCAGACAAATTGCCATATTCCGTTGATCCTACACTGTCCCGATATAATTTCAAAAGGACAACGACTTGAAGGGATTGTGACGTTGAAGGATATTGCTCCAACTATTTTGGATTATGCATCAAAGACACCCCTCGCAACACGCGAAAAGATGGAGGGAACAAGCCTTCGCTCTTTGATAGAAAATGGTTCTAATGACGGTTCGTGTGATGCTATCTATCTAACTGAATGTGGTTGGATGAAAAAACGTGGATGGCAGACGCGAAAGTGGAAATTAATTGTTGAGACAGGTGGTACCCCCGCTGTTTACAATAAGCCTGATGTTGAACTCTATGATCTTGAAGATGACCCGGATGAAATTTACAATTTGGCTGAGGAAGCGGAGGATGTTGTTTTGCAATTGAAGAACGAGATGGATGAATTTTTGAAACGACGATTGTCTGAAACCGGGTTACCTGACCCAACAGTTGAACAGGAAATTACAATGCGGAAGATTGGAGACAAAACAAAAGCAGTACCGTTACCTGAAAAGTAAGACAAAGGAATAAAATGAAAAATAAGACACAATTTCTACAAACTGGTACAGGTTATATACAGATTCTTATCCTTCTGATTTTTATAGTTGGATTTGTTTTTAATGGGTGTGCAGCATTACAAGAAGCACAGAAACAGAGACAGAAACGGCTTGATGAAAGACGAAAAGTTGATCAACTATTGTTAACAGCGTCAGATGCAAATATTGTTGTTACTCCGACTCCTGTTGATGACAAACCTCATGGTGAAAGCGACCACTATACATTGACTTTCGCAGACGATTTGCTTGATAAGGCTGAATTTGATGAAGAAGCAGAACGAGAGTTGTTTGCACAAAGTGCTCTCAGTTATATGGAAAGTCTTTACGAAGCACTGCACTCCATTTTCGGATTTAAACCCAAACACAAAATACATGTGAAATTATATGACCTATATCAAGGTACAGACAGAATAGCCACAACTGTTACTCAGTATGGCTTCAGGAACAATGGAAGATTTGTCGCTGGTATTGAGATGAATTTTCCTATGAATATGTATGAAAGGCATGAAGTACGGGTGCATGAGTTAACACATGCCTTTACTAATATATATTACTTACCTACATGGTTTTCGGAAGGAATTGCTGTGTTGATGCAGACTGAGTACGCAAAAGGTGGTGGTTCCCCTAAATATGACAGTCTAAAAAAAAGTATGAAACTTGATACGAATAGCATAAACGAATTAGAAAATTGGGGTGGTCATATAGAATCCACAGC
>VYFM01000397.1 GCA_009842375.1 Candidatus Poribacteria bacterium
CACGATTTCTCCTTTCAAATCAAAATTCTATGAGTTTGCCGCCGGACACTATCTAATATAGGACAAAGATCGAGTGCCGGAACTCTCTTCGCATATGTGTGGGCAAGATACAGAACCTGAACAGGTATCTGAACCCGTAAATCGCACCCTCACAGAATTGAAAAACGGGGATACGTCCTGGGTAGCGCCCGGCGTTCCGGGATCTCCGGGATCTCCATCTTGGCCGTCAAACGCCTGCCTCGATATCGACCTGGGCGACGTAAACGGCCCCGGCACGGCCTGCCCGACCTGCGGGAATCCCGGCGTCCTGCGCTGCGCCATCCAAAGATACTGTCCTGTGGACAAGGTGGGAGCCGCGTCCCGCCAGACGGACGAGGCTGAACCAACCAGCGTCAGCCGCGCCGGCGCGGCCCATACTCTCCCCGCGCCTCCGCGGTCCCGCTCGGCCTTCCACAAGGTGCCGCTACCGGAAGGGATCGTAGGCGACCAAGTCCTGCCGTCGACGGTGCCTCCGGTTCCCTCCGCCCAGGCGTTTGACGGCCGGGAATTGGCCGCCACGCTGTTACCGCCCCGGCTGAATACGGCTTCCTTTCCATGCGTGATATAAGCGGCGATCCCGGGCGTGTCAAAGCCCCAGGTATCGGATGGATTCGCCGGCGGCGTGGTCGAGGAGGTGGTGGCAAAAATGAACTCGATGCCGGCACCGTCCTCCCCGGAAGCCCCGGCCACCCCATCCTCACCGAAGGCGCTCACGACGACCGGGGCCAGCCAGGGATCGCTGACGGCCGCCCCCACGGCCGTGCCCACCGGAATCTCCCTGGATGACTGCAGCCCGTACTTGTTTTCGGCCGTCACGCTCTGTGCTGCGTCGGTCCACTGCAGTCCCCCGGTCGTGCCGGGTTGGTCAAACGGCCAGTCGTCGTCCGGTAGCTGATTGGCCGGCAGGGTCGGCGTGGGGGACACTGCATAGATGAATTCACGGTTGGGGATCGCCAGAATCCCCGTCAGGGATAGGGTGCCCCGCACCACGGCGGAAAGGTCCTTGTCTGTAGATATGGCCCGGGCCGCCAGGGCGTATTCGCCCTCGGGAATTTCCTCGGTTTCCCAAGGCGATGAAGTCAGGACGCCCTTGTGCGATGGCGTCATGGTGCCCCAATCCGGCACGAATTCGCCCTGGTGGCCGTCCGGGATCTCAAGGTGCCGGATCACGATCCCGGCCAAGTCCGGGTCGTCCGGCGGCGTCCAGTCGAAGCGCC
Source organism: Candidatus Poribacteria bacterium (assembly GCA_009842375.1). Lineage (GTDB taxonomy): Bacteria > Poribacteria > WGA-4E > WGA-4E > WGA-3G > MSPOR6. The sequence goes on from VYFM01000397.1 coordinate 1,257, forward strand.
GGACGCCGTTCTGGAGCTGCACGGCGGCAAAGTCAGTCGGGGCGTCGATATCGTACAGGCGGCCCGACAGGTTGAAGTCGATGCTTTCCCCCCGGGCGGGCACCAGGATCCCGTCATGGTAGGGGATCGCCGTGATCGTGATCGTGCCCCGGGGATCCTCGACCCACTCCGCCGAAATGTCGTCCCCCCGCAGCTCCTTCACCACGCGGACGGACCCGGCCGTGCCGCGCCCGACGCGAATCTGGCCGCCCTGCCACCGGCCCGCCACCGTCAGGGTCACGTCCACCACCAGGACGTTGCCCTGCCCGGCCCGCACCTGCCGCTTGACGGCGTTGATCGCGATCACCCGGGGGACGCCCCGGGATATCGTAATGGCGGTCTCCGACTGCGCGGCGGCGGCGTAGTATTCCGGCCGCTCGTCGATGGCGACAATGTCCACGGTCCTGTCGTCTTTCGGATCAGTGGCGATGATCTTGACCCGCTTCAGCTCGGCGGCGGAATTGTAGAAGCGCCATAGAATGTCGAAGGGCGGGCCGTCAGCGTCCGGGGCCTTGGGCAGGGGATTGGCGAGCCTGACGCGGTTCGGCGCGCCGCCGTCCGTGATCCGGCTGACGTGCGGCTCGGCCCTGTCCGCCAGGCGCAGCATCAGCCAGTTGCCGCCCTGGGAAAGCTCGATGTCCTGGTCCAGCTCGACGACGAAAGCGGTGCCGCCCTTGAGGTGGCCCATATTCTCGCCGCCCAGGATCAGGGAGTGATTGACGTAGACCACGTTGCCGCGCCGCAGGGCCATCCCCTCGGCGGCCATTGACCAGGACATGCGCCTCCGGTGGTACTTGTGGCTGGCGGCCTGGAGCGCCGCCTCCCCTGCGGCCTGCGCCGCGTCGGTGACCCCGGACAGGGTGATCGTCTCGGGGTGCACCAGGTTCCCGGCCGCGCCAGGCACCCGCCGCCGGATGGAATTCCATTGCCAGTCCATCGACGGCTCGATGTAACGGACGATCACTTCATCCGCCAGCTTGCTGTCCACGTATTCCACCCCAAACGATCCCAGGAGGATGTTGCCCGGGTGGACCATGGTCGTCGGGGTGAGGTTGGCCTGGTTGTAGACCACGCCGAACTTTCCCGTCAGCCAGGACGGGCTGGCGCGGCCGCAGCGGGCGATGATCCGCTGGATATCATCCACGCTCTGCTCCCGGTCTATGACGTAGTTGCAGGTCAGGGCATTGGCCTGACACCAGGCCCCCCATGCCTTGATCCCACTATCGTCGATCCGGGCCAGCGTCAGGCCGCGCCCGGCGTCCAGGAGGCCGGACGTGTAGAAGCCCTGGGCGAACCAGCGGAATATCCAGGCGGGGTTGCTAGTGGCCTGCGGAGCCGTCCAGCCGCTCCCGTCCCATGTCGGCACCTTCTGGCGGACGATGCCCGATATCCGGTCCAGGCGGCCTTGCAGGTGCGCGCTGGCCTTGAAGCGGATGCCGATCCGGTTCCGGCCCGCGTAGTCCCCCGTGTCCGGCTGGAAGGCCCGCAGGGCGGTATAGCTCACGTCGTCGTAGGTCCGCTCATCCTCCTTGGTCGCGTCGTCGGCGGCCTTGTCCACCGGGGCCGTGGTGCGCCGCACCTGGACGCGCCAGTCCCGCGTCGAGGGGAGGGCCACGGTCAACGTCCTGCGAAGCTGCGTCTGGGAATCGGAAGTCAGGGTCAGGCTTCCCCCGCTCGCCCAGGCCCCGCCGCCGCTCGGCTGGTAACGGACTTCCACCGTTACGCTGTGCTCGACCGTCTCCCCTTCATCGTCGATCTTGAAAATCCGGCCCACGAAGTCGAGCTGTATCCTGTTGCAGTTCTCCGCCACGCGGCCCAGGCCGAAGGCCGTATCCGTCAGCACCCCGCCCTGGAGGGTGTCCACGTTGCCCGCGATGTTGGCCTTGATCTCCGCTTCGGTGCGGAATATCTGCACGTCGCTGCCGAAGTCCGCCAGCGGCGTCGGCCCCATCCGCAGGTCGTCTATCTCCAGGTCGCCCAGGCCGAAGTCGTAAATGCCGTGCAGGTACTGCTCATCGTCCTCGAAGGTCGTATATTCGGCGGCGGCAATGTCGGGGAATACCCGATGGCTCCCAAGGACTAGCAGGAGGGGGGCGTACAGCCGCGCCCGGTTGCCGCCGCCCGCCAGGGAATAGACCGGGGTGGACCTATCCCCCCCCGGCGCGTCCAGGCGGGGCTGCTCGGGCGGCACGATGGCGTTGATCAGGAGCGATCCCGCCACCAGCACCCCGGCGGACACCACCGTGGCCGCCAAGCTCCCGGCCGCCAGTCCGAGCGCACCGGGCAGGAATACCGAAGCGGCCACCACCGCTATCGACAGGAGCTGGCGCAATATCTTCCCGCTGCCCCCGCGCCCGTCGTGCATGTCGGCCTGCACCGTGACGATCCGATCCCGCGTTGTCAGGACGCGGGCCGGGATCAGCTCGGCGGGGACTTCCACCCCGTCGATCCACGCCCGCACCGGGCGGCCGGCCAGGTTTTCCCGGTGGCATATTTCTCCGATGGTCTGGCCTTCCCGGCCTACCGCCAGACGCCGCCCCTCGGCCGTCAGGGGGTGGGGCCACAGATCCACCGTGACGAGCTGGCGATCCTCCGGGATCCGTTTTGGATCTTCTAGAGCCAACGGTAATACCCCTCCACCGTCCAGCCGTGATCCTCGATGGTCGCCGCCGGAAAGCGGACGCCGCCCATGACTTCCACGCAGTGCATGACGAAGATTTCCCCGCTGATGATCGCCACGACGCCGACATGGTATCCGGGGATGCGGGTGCCGCGGGGCTTGAGCAATACGCCGTCCCCGTCCACCGGGGAACTCTGTATCGGATCGGCCGCGATCCCGCCCAGGGCGGCGATATCCCTGGCCATGATCCGCACGTTTTCTCCCCGGTGCCGGGCGGGGATCTTCAGCTCCCGACCGAAGTCCGTAGCCATGACTTCCTGGACAAAATCCAGGCAGTCGTATTCGCCCGGCCGGAACGTCGTGCCGAGCCATTTATCAGACCAGTGCGCCCCGAATTCCATGCCGATAACCCGTTAATCCGTTTGTCTTTTTTGGAATCCGGCGAGATCCCGGGTTCCGTAAGGGGTCAGCCGCGCCACAGGAGATCGCTCAATACAGGGCATTTAAGGGGCCTTAGAAGCGATTTTCAAAACGGCACCATTGTCGCCGTTTTTAGTGATTGTCATATTCCCAGGGCCTACTCTTCGGGGGTTTTATCTGTCTTTTTTTCGTTCATCGCCCCAGGCCCAGGCCCGCGAGGTTGCCTGACCAGGGGAGCCGGACGAGTGCCGTCTTCAGGGTGTTCAGTTCTTTGCCCTTGTCCGATATACGCTGCATCAGCTCTTTCCTGGGGCCTTCGTCCGGAGTGTTTTTCATCTCCCGGCGCAGGGCGTCGTAATGGGCTTCCATGGCCCGGATTTTCAGGATGACATCCCGGGCTGCGGAATCCGTCAGGGATAGCGTTCTTTGTTCGGTCATGGTTTTTCCTCGTCCGTCAAATCGTCCGGATCGAACATCCCACTGGGCCGGTGCACACTCTGCGAATAGCCGAGATAGGGGTCCGTCTCCGGATCCCGGTCCTGTATCCCGAAGTACCGCAGGGCAACTTTCCACTGGCGTTCCCTTCGTGCCCGTAGTCCGTTCCTGCGGCGGGCGTTTTGGTGGTTTTCCTCATCCCATTTCCTTCGGCGTTCTTTATCGTCCAATGGGGATTTGGCCCTTGTCGCCTTGGCGGGCTAGTCCAATTGAACGCCCAATAAGACGAACTCGGGGCTGACTTGCCGATTCCATCAGGATGTCCATGACCCTATGGAGGAACGATGATCCTGACTTTTGCATCGGCCATACATTGACTCGGTTATTCGCCCGCCTTCGCCAGAGCGGCTTTTGATTTCAGATACTGGTCCGGGGATACTCCCGCCACATGGCATATCGCCAGTTCCTGGGGGGAAATTTTCCCGGACGCCATGGCCGTTTTTATGGCCTCTTCTTTCCTGCCTTTCTCCAGCACTTTCTGAAAATTCAGATCCATGCCCTTATCGCCTGCCGTGCCGAGAAGGTACCAGACGCGGGCGGTAAGGCCGTCCTCGTCGCCCTTATTGAAAATATCGGTCACCCCTCCCAAGCCGATGGCTTCCGCCGCCTTCTTTCGCGTCGCCGGGGAAGCGTTGTCCCATAGCTTCTGCATTTTTATCAGATCTGCTTTTTCGGGCTTCATCACACACCCCCCCCGGGGATCACCTTCGTGTAAAGGTTCGTCAGATATGCGTCCATTTTCTCCGCATCATCCAGGCCCGGGAAATCCTGCATTTCGGCCCGGGCCGTGGCGACCTGCTCCGAGCTCGCCCCGGTGGCGCTTGCCACGGCGCGGTCCCGTTCCGTGACGGACGCCGGAAGATTGGTCTGCACGGAAGCGGAGGATCTCAAGGGCAATACGTTCGACGCCCGGGCCTGAGCTGCCGCTCGGGAATATGAGCGGCCGGCTTTAGCGGCTAAAATGGCCGTTTCGATCCGCACGAACGTATCCAGCCCGGGCAGCCCGGGATCTCGGATCGCGTCCAGCACGGTTTCAGCCTCGATGACCGGCTTGCTTGCAGGTTTGCCATTCGGACGCATATCCGGGGTGCTCCAGTTCGGCCCCCTCAGTTTCTTTTCCAGCTCCAGTTTCCAGGCGGCGGCCAGCTCAGCGGGGTTAGCATCCTTTGCGTTGGCCTCAGTGTATTTGGCTTGGTTTTCGTGCAGAAGAGTCTGCAGGTGTTGTTGCATGTAGGGGTCTTTGGTCATGATTGATCTCACATAACTTAATCGGTGCGCCCATTTTGGACCTGTTGAATGCGCCTGGCCGGGGCCACATATGAAAATCGACGCGGCAGATTTCCTTCAGGAAGGCTCTGCCCGGGTTGTATCCGGCTTCTAACGTGTATCCTTCCAGGACGGCCGTGCCCCAGAGTTTCATATTCCGCCTGGATACCTCGCCCTGGACGGCCAAGATCGTCGCAATTTGCCGCCGGAACAACGTGCCGATCCGGGCCTTTAACCGCGGATCAAAGGGCACGGATTGATCCCATTTCCGGCTGACTTCGTACAGGCGCTTTCCTCTCGACGTTTTGGGCTTCAATGCGTCCAGCCCGCCGCTTTCGTACTTGCGAATCCATTTATATATCGTCGCCTGGTGGACGATCTGAAGACGGCCCGCCGGATGAATCCAGATCCGGGCTTCCGCAAACCGGACGGCATTGCCCCGGCCCGGGCTTCTGTGCTGGAAGCGAAGTGCGGCGCAGATCACTTCCAGGCGGAAGCGGGCCACGGCGGCGGGATCGGCATTCGTCAACCTGTATGCGGACACTCTTATTCCCCGGTTTCCAGTATCTCGGCCTGGATATTCAATATCCGGCACAAATCCGTAACCCGGCCCAGACGGGGAGTGTGCCCGTCCCGCAGCTGCTGGCAGTAGGTTCTCGGCAAGCCATTCAGCTCCATCAACACTCGGATATATCGGCTTTTTTCGCCTATCGCGTCCAGCGCCATGGGAAGGAATCCAGTTGCGTCGGCTTCCTGGACCTTTCCATCACTACGGACGCGCCGGAATCGGTACTTTAGATTGATCCGAGACAATATCCGCTGCGCGGTTACCAGGGACGGATTGACCTTCCCCCGCCGCATTCTCGATATTGCTCCGCCCAGGTTGGTTCCCCGATAAATCGCGTCCACTGGACGGTCTTTGATCCGAGCTTCTAATTCGTGTCAGGCAGAAAACCCCGATTTTCGGCGGCATTCCGGCGTGAATCCATTC
>VYFM01000591.1 GCA_009842375.1 Candidatus Poribacteria bacterium
TTAAATTTACACTTATATGTTAAATAAAACAGAGCCAAAAAGGAGCAAAAAAAAAGCGAAAATCGCGTCACATTCCTTGTCCTGACTGGATTCATCACGTCGTTGTGACGTGACAAAAGGTCACAATTTACTGGGTGTATAAAATTTCTGGTAAAAGGTTGCCTCCTGCTCAGACATATCGTATGTGCGAGGAGACCCCGTCCCTACGCAACAGTGTCAAAAACTTTACACACCCATAACATTCTTGAATACCACTCTTGACAAAAAAAACAGTATCGGGTAAAGTATCACAAATCCTAATGTTGGCAATAGTGGAGGAAAAGATGTCAGATCGTTTAGCAATAGATGGCGGGACACCTGTCATAGCAGAATCGATTCCAGGAGGAATGCATGGACCGAGTGTTATAGATGAACGTGAGATTGATGCAGTAACTGAAGTATTACGAAGCGGAAAACTCTTTCGATTTGTAGAAAATTCAAATGTTGGGGCTTTTGAGCAAGAAGCTGCTGCAAGACTCGGTGTAAAACACGCCTTGATGGTTAATTCTGGGACATCGGCTATTATCTGTGCCCTTACAGGTGTAGGTATTGGACCAGGGGATGAAGTGATATTACCTGCATACACTTTTATCGCGACAGCAGCTGCAATTGTCGGTGCTGGAGCAATTCCAATAATCGCTGAGATTGATGATTCACTCGGATTAGATCCTGAGGATGTGGAACGAAAAATAACACCGCATACCAAGGCAATTTTACCTGTTCACATGCAGGGGGTCCCGTGCCGACTTGAAAAAATACTTGATATTGCCAAAAGACATGATCTCAAGGTCGTTGAGGATTGTTGCCAATGTGTTGGTGGTCAATACAACGGAAAATATGCTGGAACTTGGGGTGATGCTGGGGCGTGGAGTCTAAATTATTACAAGGTAATTACTTGTGGTGAAGGTGGATTAGTCTTTACTAATGACTATGATACTTATGAACGCGCTGCTTTTGCATCAGAACCCGGACTACCTATGTGGATGAGCGGTTCAGAATGGAAAAATGATCCGTTCTCTTGCCAAACCTATCGTCCAAGTGAGATATTAGGTGCGATTGCTCGTGTGCAACTATCAAAACTTGATGATATACTCGGACATACGCGTAAACTGAAAAAGGCGTTTATCGCTGAACTCTCTGATGAACCAAAAGGTTATATCCGACAACACATAGATGATCCAAGTGGTGAATGTGGAATTAGTGCTGCTATTATTGTGCATGATGTAGAACTTGCTAAAAAGTATACGGAAGCACTCAGAGCAGAAGGATTAGGTGCTGGTACTGCTTACAATGAAGGATTTCCTGATAGACATATTTATACGTACTGGGATTCCATCTTGTTTAAAAATTCACCCAATCCCGCAGGATATCCATGGACTGATCCACGATATAAAGGAAATGTTGAGTATTCGCGTGATATGTGTCCGCAAACGCTTTCCATTCTTGGTCGTGCGTTAAGGTTCGGATTTAACGTAAACATGCAGGAAGAACATGTCCGGTTAATGGCAGCTGCCATCAACAAAGTTGACGATGCCTTGGGATAATATCCTTAGTTTGATGAAAGGAATCTATGTGAATGAAGATAACGATTTTAGGTTCAGGCACATCTACAGGTGTCCCTGAATATAAATGCGACTGCGAAACATGCCAAGATTCGATGCAGGTTGGCTCGAAAAACTATAGGACACGTTCATCTATTCATATAGAAAAGGATGGTAAAAATCTTCAATTTGACCTTGGTCCAAATTTTATGGATCAAATCAATAAGAATAAGATTGAATGGATAGATGCTGTCATCTTTACACATTGCCATGCAGACCACATCAGCGGGACGAACGATATCGTAATGCCGTGCCGAAAGCAGCGCGTGGATATGCCAATATATGGTCCCGAACAGACAATAGACATTTTGCAACGCAACTATGATTATATGTTCACAAAGGAAACATTCCAAGGAGGTGGTGTTGGTCATCTATTACCAAATGTTGTCAACGGTAGGTTTGAATTACTTGGATTTGACATCACACCTATCCCTGTGGAACACGGGAACGTAGAGACAAACGGCTATCGTATTGATGACTTTGGGTATATTCCAGATGTAAAACGTCTACCAGATTCATCGCAAGCGTTGCTTGAAGGGATAGATGTGTTGGTTATTGATGCATTGAGTTTTAATCCGGGACATCCAACGCATCAATCGGTTGGGCAGGCACTTGAAGTTAGCGAAGCATTGCAACCGAAAGAGACCTATTTTACGCATATAATGCATCGTTTAGATCACCGATATTTCAAAGATCAGTGTGCCGAACAGGACATTGATCTTCCTGAAAACGCCTACCTTGCGTATGATGGACAAGTGATAATGTTGTGATTATTAAAAACAACAAGACCGAATATATCAATAACATTCGGTCTTGTTGTCATATATGAGAATTTGCTTCTAATTCTATACACTTACATTGCTATCTTCCCCATGATTGCTGTCTCTGACGTCGCTGTAGGATGACACGGTCACCTTCAGCGATTCCACTTTTTACGATGACATTTGTCTCGTTTTGCATACCAGTTTCAATGAGGGTTTCAACACCTTTATCACTCCCATTATCTAGCATAACAAACTTTCCTCTTACCACATTGACCTGTGCCTGAACACCGTCAGCCTTCTTTTCTCCATTAATCAAGAGCGAGACAGTAGAAGGACCGGGAATTATCCCGCGTTGGGAACTATCCAATTCAATTGTTACGCTTCCATTTGCGACACTTTGCACAGTACCGTTGAATATCTTCTCACTAAGGGTCTGCATAGCAACCGGTTTTCCAACTTTGAAAGGGGATGTGTTGCCAACTTGTGCGACAGCAGTTGCAGAGGTTTTAGATATGACTGCATCAAGAGGAAGCATCAGAACATTCTTTTCTTCGTAGGTAATGATGTCCACATCAGCACTCATACCCGGTTTGATTTTTCCAGATGAATCAAGCACCTCGATCATTACCTCAAAGGAGATAATGTTGTCTTGTTGTTGTCCACTCGGTGAGATTTCATAAACCCTACCATCATATCTTTGTGTCTGGAAAGCATCGATTTTGATTTCAGCAGGTTGGTCGATTTCAAGCCGTTCCATGTCAACTTCATTGATGAAAGTTTTTACAACCATTTGAGACAAATCTGCAATGGTCATTATTGGAGGACTTTGTGAAAATGCTGACCGACCAGAGGTTACAATTTCGCCTTCTTCAATTGCAAGTTGTGTGACAGTACCGGACATCGGTGCGGTAATTGTTGTCCAAGCAAGTCGCTCTTCTTGATTCTTCAAACTACTTTCACGTCTAAGTAGATTTGCATCTGCACTAACTCTCGACTGTTCGGTAAGCAATTTCTCGTTTTCGATAGTTAGTAATAGTTCCTGTAGTTGAGTTTGTGTATTATCCAACCGAATCTGACTTTCCTCTTCTGCTTTAGTACGTGTCTTTTTGAGGTGTTCCAGATTTAATTCTTGGTACTGTAGTTGTGCTTCACGTGTTTTTATACCAGTTTTACGTGCTTCAATGGTACGCTCTTGTGAAACGAGGGTCTGCTTCTGGGATTCAACACGTTTTTTCGCGTTTTCATATTGTGAATTAGCGTTTGCATGTCGAGACTCGGAATCTTCTAAAACCTGTTTTGAGACTAATTCTTGGTCAAAAAGAGATTTATTACGTTCCAAATCTGCTTTAGCAGTATCTAATGAAACTTTTGATGAATTTAACGATGTCTCATATTCAGCAAGAGACAATTTTGCCTGTTCAAGAGAAATTTTCGCCTGTTCTACAGCGATATTATCTTGTTCTAATAAGTTCTTTGTCGATTGGATATCGGTTTCAGCGGAACTGATACGAGTAAGAGATTCGGCTTTTGTTGTTTCAAGATTCGCTTTTGCAATTCGGACAGCTGCCTCTCTCTGTGTTCTGTCGCTATTCAGTCGTTCTTTTTTCAGTTCAATGTTTAATTCTGACTGCATAAGTTGGGCTTGCGCAGCTTTAACATCAGCCTTCGCTTGTTTCTGTTCCTCCACATATAACTCAGGGTCAAGTTTTACTAAAATGTCCCCTTCTTGAACGGGATCCCCATCATCAACAAGAAGGTCTATCACTTCACCTTCAACATTTGATTTAACTTCAACGTCAAGCAGTGGTTCTAAATTTCCAGTTGCCCGAATAGTCATTTGGAAATTACCGCGTTTTACCACCTCAATTTTGGGGGCAAGTGCTGGGTCAGTGCCATTTTTTCCACGACTTAGGACGACCCATCCAGCAGCCCCTACAAGAATGACTATGATAGCTACAGTAATAATTAATTTTTTCAAAACTTAATTCCTCCAATAAGATTTGTGATGTGTATTAGGAGTATCATCTTTTACATAGTCAGTATGATATCTATATTTGTTTTACGCTTGCATATATTTCAAAGACGACATCCTAATCTGTTCGGAGTGCTTCAACGGGTGTAAGTTTAGCTGCTTTATGTGCAGGGTAAAGTCCAAAAAACACACCTATGGCAACGGACACAAGCAATGCAACAAACATTGTTTCAAACGATACGACTGAAGGCCAGTTGCTGCCCTCCCATACAAATTTTGAGATGAGCACTGCTGTTCCTTTTCCCATAAAAACCCCTAAAATTGATCCCAAAATTCCACCTACGAATGTTAGGACAGATGCTTCAATAAGGAATTGGGTAATAATGTCATTGAAAGTCGCACCAAGTGCTTTTCGCAATCCAATTTCTTTTGTCCGATCAGTTACAGAAACAAGCATAATGTTCATTACACCGATACCTGCTACCATCAATGCTATACCCGCGATACCACCCATTAAAGCTTTCATTACCAGACCGACTTTATCAGCGGTTTTCAATTCCTCCTCTGCAGTCCAATAGTTATATTCTTCGCCAGTGTTGTTGTGTTGTCTACCTAACACCACCTTTGCATCGGAAATTACAAGCGGTATATTCTCTATTGTCGTAGCTTCAACACGTATCCGTTCAACATCCTGACGACCTTTGAAACGTTCTTGAAGTGTTGTAATTGGTATGATGAATCTATCATCCCAACCGGTCGTATCCATCGCGTCCCCCTTTTCTTCCATCACACCGATGACCTTAAGACGCACTTCGTATAGACCGCTTCTACCACGCCAGTAAGATGGACGTGAGGCTTTTATCTCTTTACCAACTGGATCTTCATGTAGAAAAACCTCTTCAGCAATTTTTGATCCGATGACTGCAACGCTACTTGATGCATCTACTTCCTCTTCAGTAAAAAACCTACCATTTGATGTGTACCAATTATATGAACGGTCATACCCTGCCGTTGATGCGACAATCCTGGATTCCTTTTTGCGTCCTTTGTAACTGACACTCCACCCTGGCATATCATCTTCTGCGACGACATTTACGATACCGCGTGCATTTTTTAGTATCTCAAAAGCATCTTCAGTTTCCAAGTGTTCTGCCCTGTTTCTTCTCCATCGACTTCTTCCTCTGACAGCTTCACCTGCTGCGCGGCTTAAGGTTCCAGATTGTCTATCCCAATCATCTTTGTATATTTCAATAATTTTGGTGCCACCAGTACGTTCTATCTCTCGTAATACCATTGCTCTGGATCCGTCTCCTACAGATACCATACTCACTACTGAGCCGACACCGACAATAATACCTAATATCGTAAGACCGGAACGTAGCGGGTTACGTCGCAAACTAGTGATACCTAAGATGATGCATTCAAATAGATTCATAACATTCCTCACTTATTCAGTACGTAGTGCTTCTATTGGAGAGAGGGCAGATGCCTTCAATGCCGGATACAGTCCAAACGAGACTCCGATTAACGCAGAAAATGAAACAGAAATCATCACCCAATTCATTGAGATAACAGAGGGCCAATCAGGGACAATTTTGACAATATTCACTGCAAGTAGTGACATACCTTCACCCGCGAGATAACCTAAACCCACACCCAGTGCTCCACCTATAATACACATCACAATGGATTCTATCAAGAATTGAAGCATGATATCTAATCGTTTTGCACCCAGTGCTTTTCGTAGACCAATTTCACGAGTTCGTTCAGTAACGGCTACCAGCATCATATTCATAATACCGATTCCGCCAACCAGAAGTGAAAACCCCGCAATACTCCCCAACGCAATTTTGATGACTTTGCTGATTTTATCTAACTGTGCCATTCCTTCTCGCATGTCTCTTAGGTCAAAGAAGTCGTCCTGATTCTTATGACGTTTTCTCATAACCTCTTTTACCTCTTCAATTGCTTTTGGCACATCATCAACCGTGTTTGCATGAACAGATAGCATAACAACATTATCATTACCGGTAAAACGTTCTTGTGCTGTTGTGAGAGGAAGAAACACCATATCATCAAGGTTCCACCCAAATCGGAGACTTCTTCCTCGTTCCTCCATTGTTCCGATAACAGTAAACCGCTCCGACATACGCGTCTGGCCCCTTCTCCCATACCTATCATAACGGTCACCGCCTCGACCAATCTTGATTTCTTGATCTATTGGTGACTTTGTTCCGAAGAGATTCAATGCTACTTCTGTTCCCAATACACAAACTTTTTCTTTATTTTCCATATCCTCATCAGAAATAAAACGACCATCTTTTATCGCCCAATCCATTGCCTCTGCAAACGAAGCGTTTACACCGTTATATCCGCTACGTGCTTCAGAACCATCATTTGTTTGTATATGGACACCCCTCCATTCCGGAATACGGGGCACAACAACCTTCACGGATGGACATTCTGCTTCTATAGCTAAAACATCGTCGTATTTGAAATACTCATTACTCCGATTTGGCATCCAACGGCTGCCTACACGTCTATAACTGCTCCGGTACATCGTAAATTGGTTGACACCACCGAGTTTCTGGGCATCCTGTAGTACTATTTCTTTTGCCCCATCACCGATTGAAATCATCGCAAGAACTGAGGCAACCCCAATGATTATACCCAGC